>CALRKX020000337.1:0-3716 GCA_943368305.1 Erythrobacter sanguineus | reverse complement strand
CACCCCATGCGGGGCCGCCCCGCCCGCCAGCTCCACCACCGCCAGCCGCAGAATATTCAGGATGGTCAAGGGCGGGGCCTTGCGCATGAACTGGCCCAACAGCCGGTCCACCGGCTCCACCGACCGCAGCACAGCCAGCGCCAACCGCTGCGCCCGCGCCCGCTCTGGTCCCGAAAGGGTGGCCAACGGCCCGTCCTCGCCGATCAGTTGCGCCAGCATCGCGCCCTCGCCCAGCACGGCACCAAGCAGTGCAACGGCGGCGGCGCGGGTCGAATCTTTTCGGGGGTCAGACTTGCCGTGTTCCATGATCCGCGCCTATATCCGCTTGTCCGCCAAAGGAACAGTCCATGACCGCCCAACGCCCCGATCTGCCCCCCGCAGCCCAGCGCGCCCTGGCCGAAGCTGAAGAGCGTCGCAAGACCGCCAAGGCCACGCCCGCGCCAAAGGAGTGGGGCGGCCGCGATGGCCCGGAACCCGTGCGCTATGGCGATTGGGAGAAAAAGGGCCTCGCGATCGACTTTTGACACCGCTGCGGGTGCGGGGCAGCGCCCCGCTGGCTTACAGCCCCAGAACATCCATCATATCATAGCGACCGGGCTTTTGCCCCTGCCCCCACAGCGCCGCCCGCAGCGCACCACGGGCAAAAATGCCTCGATCAGTCGCGATATGGCGCAGGATGATCCGCTCTCCCTCCCCCGCGAACAGCACATCATGTTCACCCACGATGTCGCCGCCGCGAATGGCGCTGAAGCCGATGGTGCCCCGTTCGCGCGCGCCCGTGATCCCATCACGGCCCGAAACACGCGCCGCCTCCAACGACACGCCGCGCCCTTCGGCTGCGGCCTGCCCCAGCATCAGGGCGGTGCCCGAGGGCGCATCAACCTTCATGCGATGGTGCGCCTCGATCACTTCGACATCCCAATCGGCATCCAGCGCCTGCGCCACCTTGCGGGTCAGGCCGACCAGCAGGTTTATGCCAAGGCCCATGTTCCCGGCCTGAACCACCACGGCATGCCGGGCGGCGGCGTCTATTCTGGCGTGATGGTCTGCCTCAAGCCCCGTCGTGCCGATCACATGCACCGCTCGCGCCTGAGCTGCCAGAGCGGCAAATTCGGCCGTGGCAGCGGGCGCGGTAAAGTCGATCACGGCCTGCGCCCTGGCAAAAGCCTCTAGCGGGTCATCGGTAACGGTCACGCCAAGCGGCGCCCCCCCCATGGCCTGCCCCACATCCTGCCCCACCCAAGGGTTGCCCGCGCGTTCCACGCAACCCACCAGCCGTGCCTTGCCCGAGGCCAGCACGGTCTTCACCAGCATCTGGCCCATCCGGCCCGAGGCCCCCGTGATCACGATTCCCGGCAGTTCAGACATGAAGCACTCCTACAGTTCGGCATGGGTTTAGCGGCATTCGTGCCCCCCCGGAAGCCTGCCGTTGCGGGCAGGGCCAAAACAGCTTATCTGCCCTGCATGGGTAAAAAGACTTTCCACACGGGCGAAGGCCCGACGCAGCGGCAACTTCGGGTCGGCGAATTGATTCGCCGTACCCTGTCGGACATCCTGAACCGGGGCGACATTCACGACCCCGAGTTGAACCGCATGTCGATCACCGTGGGCGAGGTGCGCTGTTCGCCCGACCTCAAGGTGGCGACGGCCTATGTCATGCCGCTGATGGGATCGGTGCCGGTGGCCGATGCCATTGCCGCCCTTGCCCGTAACAAGGCAGAGCTGCGCCACCGCATCGGCGCGGGCATGACACTGAAATACACCCCCGACCTGCGGTTTCGCCCCGACGAAACCTTTGACCGGCTGGATGAAACGCGGCGGCTGTTTGCCGATCCTTCGGTGCAGCGTGACCTTGCCGGGGACGAGCCTGCGGAAGATGACGAGGCTTAGGCGTCTTGCCCTTCTGCTGGCCCTGGTGCCCGCACCGGCAGCGGCCCTGACCTGCATGACCGACGGTTTTGATGGCGCGGCCTTCACCGCCTGCACCGTGACGCCCGCCGATGACCTGCGGCTTTATCTGGATGGCCCGCAAGGGATTTACGGTAATTTTGCCGCGCTGGCGACCGATCTGGATGATCAGGGCCTGTTGCTGGAATTCGCCATGAATGCCGGGATGTATGACAAGGCGCAGGCACCGATTGGCCTGTTCGTGGCGGGTGGCAAGGAGCGCTTTCCCATCGTCACCGAGGACGGGCCGGGCAATTTCGGCATGCTGCCCAACGGCGTTTTTTGCACGGGCGGCAAGCACCCCTTTGCCGTGATCGAGACGCGCCGCTTTGCCGCCCACCCGCCTGCCTGCGATCTGGCCACCCAATCAGGGCCGATGCTGGTGATCGACGGCAAGCTGCACCCAAGGTTCATTCCGGGGTCGGATTCGCTGAACTATCGCAACGGCGTGGGGGTCAGCGCCGATGGGCGGCGGGCGGTGTTCGTGATCTCGGATGATCAGGTCAACTTTGACACTTTTGGCCGCTATTTCCGCGACCGGCTGGGGGTGGATCAGGCGCTTTACCTTGACGGCTCGATCTCGCGGCTATACTCGCCCGCGATCGGACGAAACGACTTTGGCTGGCCCCTTGGGCCGATCATCGCGGTTGTTCGGCCCAAGGAATAGGCCCAAGGAGCTTGTCATGGCACGCGTGAAAAAAGGCCGCCCGGTCTCGGGTTGGCTGGTGGTGGACAAGCCTGCGGGCGTGACCTCGACTGCGGTGGTGAACAAGGTAAAATGGGCGCTGTCGGCGCAAAAGGCGGGCCATGCGGGCACGCTGGACCCGGCCGCGACCGGGGTGCTGGCGGTGGCTTTGGGCGAGGCCACGAAGACCGTGCCCTACATCACCGATGCCTTGAAATGCTATCGTTTTGTTGTGACCTTCGGCGCCGCGACCACCACCGATGATGCCGAGGGCGCGGTAGTGGAAACCAGCGCGCTGCGCCCGGACGATGTGGCGATTGCCGCCGCCTTGCCCGCCTTTCGCGGCGATATCCTGCAAGTGCCGCCGCAGTTTTCCGCAGTGAAGGTCGAAGGCGAGCGCGCCTATGATCTGGCCCGCGAGGGGGTAGAGATGGATCTGGTCGCCCGGCCCCTTTGGGTTGAGCGGCTGGAGGTGCTGGCCCGCCCCGATGCCGACCATCTGGAACTGGAGATGGTCTGCGGCAAGGGCGGCTATGTCCGGTCGATCGCGCGCGATCTGGGCCGCGCCCTGGGGTGTCTGGGCCATGTGCAGTGGCTGCGCCGCGAATGGTCGGGCCCGTTTCAGGCCAGTGACGGCTTGAGCATGGACGAGATCGAGCGGATGGCGAAATCGGAGGAACTGGACAGCCATTTGAAGCCGCTGGAACTGGGTCTGACCGACCTGCCCGAACTGCCCGCCACGCCCGAAGGAGCCGTGCGCCTGAAGAACGGCAATCCCGGCATGGTGATATCATCCACCGCGCAATATGGCGATGAGGCTTGGGCCAGCTATCAGGGCAAGCCGGTGGCGGTGGGCATCTACAAGGCCGGAGAATTGCACCCAAGTCGGGTGTTCAATCTGGACTAGCGCAGACACCCCGGATCAAGTCCGGGGCGGAGCTGTGTCGGATATTGGAGCAAACGGCCTTAGCCCTCGATCCGGGTTGCCAGCGCCGCCGTGGCGTTGAACACGCCAAGGATGCCCGCTGCGGCCGGCAGCGGCGATTCGGTCACCAGCACCACAGCATCAGCGTGAACATGGAAC
>CALRKX020000336.1:0-3745 GCA_943368305.1 Erythrobacter sanguineus | reverse complement strand
TTCACCTGGGAGGCGCTGGATGCCTTCATGGGGTGGCCCTGCGCAATCAGCCCGGCCGCAGCCTATGCCAAGATGGTCGAGGGACGCCGCGGCGGCTGGTGCTATGAGATGAATGGCCTGTTCGGCGCCGCGCTTTCCGCTTTGGGCTTTCGCGTCACCCGGCTTTGTGGCGGCGTCAACCGAGAGATCCTTGGGGATCTCGCCATTGGCAATCACCTGACCCTGCGGGTCGATCTTGATCGCCCTTATCTGGCCGAGGTCGGCGTGGCGGATGCCATCATTGAACCGGTTCCGATTGCGCTGGGGCCGATCCGCCAGCGTGGCTTTGATTTCTCGCTCACCACGGCAGAGGGCGGCTGGATCCGCTTTAACAACCATGCATACGGCATCGCCAAAAGTTTCGACTTCCGGCCCGACCACAGCGACGAGGCCGCGCTGGCCGCGACGCATGGCTGGTTGATGCAGGACCCCGGTTCGCCCTTTACCAACGCGCTTGCAGTGCTGCGACACACGGCAGACGGCTATGTCGCCCTGCAGAATGACGGTCTGCGTCGCGTGACGGCCGGAAGTCTGAGCGAGCAGCGCATCACAAGTGCCGACCAGCTCGCCGACACATTGGAAACGGTGTTCAACCTTGATGTTCCCCAGCCAAGGCACGTTTGGGACCGCATTCAGGCCGTTGGCCACGAACAGGCCGCCTGAGCAGGCGTCACCCCAACACCATCAAGGAAACACACATGCTTTGCATAACCGCAGCCATCCTGAGTCTGGCCCTGAGCACGACCGCCGTATTTGCCGCCGCCACAGACCCTGCGCCGGGCGGTGCCTACAAGACCGATCCTTCGCATTCCAGCTTTAACTGGTCATTCAACCATTCCGGACTGTCGCACTATACCGCGCGTTTCACCAAGGTAGATGCGCGGCTTGACTGGAAACCGGAACAGCCCGAAGCCTCGACCCTTTCGGTCACGATTGATCCCCTTTCGGTCCGCACTGACTATCCTTGGCCGGAAGTGGTGAACTTTGATGCCGAGATCGGCGGTGAGGAAAACTTTCTGGCCGCTAAACCGATCACCTTTGTTTCAAAGGCAATCCGCGTCACGGGCCAGAATACTGGCACTGTGGAAGGTCTTTTGACCTTCCGTGGCGAAACGCATCCGGCAACGCTGGATGTGACGTTCAACGGGTCAATGGCCGAACACCCGATGATGGGCGTCCCCAAGATCGGATTCTCGGCAACGGGCAGCATCCTGCGCAGCGAATGGGGGCTGGACTTTGCGATCCCCGAACTTGGTGACGAGGTAACCTTTGCCATCGAAACGCAACTGGTCCCCGCCGACTATCAGTTCCAGTAAATCGCAAAACGGGGGTCCGGCCAGTGTGCCGGGCCTTCATTGCTTGGTTCTACAGCACTGTTGCAGCAGAAAATTGCCTAAAAAAACCGGGCGGTCACCCGTTCATATTTCGTCGATCCGGTTCTGACTGCGATCTTTATCGGCGCTCCGAACCCGGCAGTTCGCATACCTCGCGCCGGATGTGTTGAGACGACTGACCTTTGCGGGCGCAAGGTATGATACACAAACCGATCAGAGACAGGTTTCGAGTGTGCGGCCAGTCTCGGAAAGGCGGATGGCACCGCTAAAGCCATTTGAAACAAAAAAGGCCCCGTCAGGGACCTCATCTCGGGTTTGCGATGTGCAAGTGGCGGAGTGGAAGGGATTCGAACCCTCGAGACGTTGCCGTCTGCACCCTTAGCAGGGGTGTGCCTTCGACCACTCGGCCACCACTCCGCCGACCCGTCTATCCGCAGCGGCTAAGGGTGACAAGGGGGGGCTGCGGTTTTTGCTGCGGATCAGCAGCAGGATCAGCCGTTGAACAGGAAGTGCAGGACGTCGCCGTCCTTGACTTCATAGGTCTTGCCTTCGACGCGGAATTTTCCGGCCTCTTTGGCGCCCGCCTCGCCGTTGCCGGAGACATAATCGTCATAGCCGACGGTTTCGGCGCGGATGAAGCCGCGTTCGAAATCACCGTGAATCACGCCTGCGGCCTGCGGGGCAAGGGTGCCACGGGTGATCGTCCAGGCTCGGGCCTCTTTCGGGCCGACGGTGAAGTAGGTTTGCAGGCCCAACAACTCGTAACCCGCGCGGATCAGCCGGTCGAGGCCCGCTTCGTGCAGACCCATCTCCTCAAGGAACATGGTGGCTTCATCGGCGGGAAGCTGGCTGATCTCTTCCTCGATCCGGGCCGAGATTACAACCGAACCCGCCCCTTGCGCCTTGGCCATTGCGGTCACGCGGGCCGACTGGCTGTTGCCTTCGGCGGCGCAGGCCTCTTCGACGTTGCAGACGTAAAGTACGGGCTTGGCGGTCAGCAGTTGCAGCATCCGCCACTGTTTCTGATCTTCTGCCGCAACCTTGACGCTGCGTGCGGGCTGGCCCGCCTCCAGTGCGGCAAGGGCGGCGCGCAGCAGCCGGTCCTGGTCCAGCGTGTCCTGATCGCCGCCACGCAGCTTTTTGGCAAGGCTGGTCAGCCGGCGTTCGACCGAATCCAGATCGGCCAGCATCAGTTCGGTTTCAATCGTCTCGGCATCGGCGACCGGGTCGATCCGGCCTTCGACATGGGTGATGTCGCCGTCTTCAAAACAGCGCAGCACATGGGCCACGGCGTCACATTCGCGAATGTTGGCCAGGAATTGGTTGCCCAAACCCTCGCCCTTGGAAGCGCCGCGCACCAGACCGGCAATATCGACAAAGGTCAGGCGGGTCGGGATGATCTGTTTCGATCCGGCAATTTCGGCCAGTTTGTCCAGCCGTGGGTCTGGCACGGCCACATCGCCCACGTTGGGCTCGATCGTGCAGAAGGGAAAGTTCGCGGCCTGCGCCGCCGCGGTGCGCGTCAGGGCGTTGAACAGGGTGGATTTCCCCACATTGGGAAGCCCGACGATACCCATCTTGAAACCCATGATGCCGTTCCTTGTGACCAAACCGAAGGGGGCATAGGCCGCGCCTGCCCGGCGGTCAAGCGGATTGCCGCGCGTTTGCCCCGCCGCAGGCGCGCAGGCCGGGCCTTGGTGCTAATGTCGCGCCAGTTTCAGCCCGAGGATTTCATGCCCACGCTGCCCTATCTGCATTTTAAGGGCCACTGCGCCGAGGCGCTGGCCTTTTACGCCGAGGTGTTCGGCTCTGCTGCGCCCCAGATTCTGCGCTATGCCGACGGGCCAGAGGCGCCAGAGGGTCACCGCAGTTCAGACCGGGTGATGCACGGCGAGATCGCGATCTGGGACGGCAAGCTGATGGCATCGGATTTTCCGCCCGGCGTGGCGGGGGATGCGCAGGCGGCGGTGTCGGTGATGCAATCGGCGCCCTCGGTGGACGAGGCGCGGCGCGTCTTTGACCTGCTGGGGCAGGGCGGGGCCGTGATTGCCCCGTTCACGCCCACCTTTTTCTCGCACGGGTTCGGCATGGTGAAGGACCGCTTTGGCACCCACTGGATCATTGCGGCGATGCCAGCCGTCTGATTGCAGATTGCCGTTCTTTGGCGGGGGCATTGATTTTCCCGCCCCGCCCGTGCAAACCGCCTGTCAGAACAAGTGACAGCGGGCCAGCCATGACCAGAATCGACGATACCTTCGCGCGGCTGAAGGCCGAGGGCAAAAAGGCCTTCGTCGCCTATCTGATGGCGGGCGATCCTGATGTGGCGCGCTCGTTGGCCGTGATGAAGGGCCTGCCTGCCGCCGGGGTCGATG
>CALRKX020000335.1:0-3749 GCA_943368305.1 Erythrobacter sanguineus | reverse complement strand
AAATAGCGTGTGGATTTCCCGAATGCATCAAGATGCTCTGGCCTTGCCACCATGGCGGCAAGGGGGTGACCATCGCCCAAAGGCTTGCCCAGAGTTACCAGATCGGGCACCACGCCATGGCGCTGAAACGCCCACATATGGGCACCCGGACGAGCAAGACCGGACTGCACTTCATCCGCGATGAACAGCCCGCCAGCGGCCCGCACCGCCGCCACCGCAGGTTCCAGCAGGCCGGGCGGATCGACAAAGATGCCGTCGCTGGCAAAAACCGTATCGCAGATCAGCGCCGCGACGCCGAAACCATTCGCCTGCAAATCCGCCACCGCATTGCGCACACCCTGTGCGAAGGCCTGCGCCGCGCCTTCGATGCCCAGCCGATAGGTATCGGGTGCAGGCACCCTGCGCACATGAGCCCCGATCGGGTTTGACGCGCCCAGTGAGGGCGAGATTTCCGCCAGAATCGAGGTCACGCCGTGATAGGCGTTTTCGGTGATGATGATGCCACGCGCCCCGGTGACGGAACGCGCCACGCGCAAGGCCAGATCATTCGCCTCGCTGCCGGTGCAGGTGAACATGACCTGTGACAAGTCTGACGGAAACGTGGCGACCAGCCGTTCTGCGTAATCTACAACCGTTTCATGCAGATAGCGGGTATGGCTGTTCAGTTCTGCCGCCTGCGCCGACAGGGCCGCAACCACCTTTGGGTGGCAATGGCCCACCGATGGCACGTTATTATAGGCATCCAGATATTCGCGCCCACCGGCATCCCAGACCCGCGCGCCCCGCCCCCGCACCAGATGCAGCGGCGTGTCATAAAACAGCCGATAGGCAGGCCCCAGCACTTGGCCGCGCCGTTCCAGCAGCGATTGATCCGGGGTCATGCCAGCACTCCTTCGGCAAGGGACAACAGGCGGCGCGACAAGGCTTCGGTGCCCTCGGCCTCCAGCATCTGCCACATTGTCCAGGCAGCAAGGTTGCTGCGCAGAATGTAGGTGCGGTTGTCAGGGAACAGTTGCGCGCGCCAACCCGACAGCAGAATGCGGGTGGCCAGCCTCGCCTTGATCAGATCGGGGATCAGCGTCACTTCTTGCGGCAAAAGCGCCAAATCGGGGCCGATTCCCTGCAAAATTTCGGCAATCGACTGCGCCAGATCACCTGTTGGCGCGATGAAATAGCTGGCTGCCACCGCGAATTCATTGATGCGCGGCGCATGGACGATATCGCCAAAGTCGATCACCCCTGTCACCCGATCCCGCCGCGCAGGATCAACCATAAGGTTTGACAGGCTCAAATCATTATGGATCGGCTGATGCGGCAGATCGCGCATCGCGGGCAGAACACTGGCGGTGAAATGATCCAGCCAGACTTCGACAGAAGCACGCTGATCAGGTGTGTCGATCAGCGCGGCCAGCGGGCGCAGTTCGGCCACCAGCATCATGTCCCACAGAATTGCACGCGCGGCGCGCGGGTGGGCATAATCGGCCAGCGCCCGGCTTAACGAGCCAACCACCCGCCCGACATCAGCCCGCAAGGCAGGCGACAAGTCCTCCGCCACAGGATTGACGCCCGGCAGACGGCTGACCATCACGGCGGCCATTTCAATACCGCCGCGCGCGGTCACAACCTCTTCCTTCCCATCCAGCGACGGGCAGATTTGGGGCACCGGGCACACCGGATCGCGGGCATGAACATGGGCCAGCGCGCCGTGTTGCAGTGCGCGCGTGGGCGCATCATCGGCTGAATTGTAGAACTTCAGCACCGCTGACCAGCCGTTGGCATCTGAGATCAGGAAATTCCTGTCGCGCTCTCCGGTCAGCAACCGGGCACTTGCCTTGCGGCCATAGTGGCGCAAGGCAAAGTCTTCGGCCTCGGCGCCGGATACGTCGGGCGGCGGCGTGCGCAACAGGTGCTCTGCCGCTGCCAGGGCCGAGTTTTGCCGCGCCGCGAACAGCCCCTCATTGGCGAGCGTCTTTTTCCGCATGGCCCTCACCTCACAATTGATCTCTTATATTTTATAAAATAATATCGCCGTCAAGCCTGACCTCACCGGCAAGGATCTGCCAAGACGTATGTCACGGATAGATGCTGTCGCGAAGATCGGCGATAGATTAAGGGTGCTCGACCTGAAGGAAGCGGCAACGCGTGCAGCGGTCTTGGCTGCAACATCCATCAAGGCGCTGTCTGAGGGAGCGCATCCGTCGGACTACTTGGCCCGAGCCATTCTCTTTTCGATCTGAGCGGCGCGTGGCAGGCGTCTACCATTCCGAATGGTTGAGCGCAATCTATGGCGAAATATCTAAGAAAACAGACGTTTAGACGGCACAACCCGAACTCGTGCGGTTAACAGGTACGGAGATTATCGGCCCGGAGAGAACGCTTTCCGGCCATATGGGGAATGTGCCGGTTAACAGCCCCACCCCCATAGCCCCGAAAACAACGGAAAATCCGGCCGTAGCCGGATCGGGAGAACGCTTTCGCAGGGGCAAGTGGCGGATCGATAGGGATTCGAACCCTAGAGACGGTTCCCCGCCTACACACTTTCCAGGCGTGCGCCTTCGACCACTCGGCCACCGATCCGTTGCGGGCTCTTTAGCGCGGGGATCGGGGGCAAGGCAAGAGGGCGGGGCGCAAAATCAGCTCATTCCAGCACAAGCGTCACACGGCGGTTCTGGCGGCCCTTGTTTTCCACCCGGCCCAGCGTGACCCGGCCGATTTCGGCAGTGCGGGCAACATGGGTGCCGCCACAGGGTTGCAGGTCCACCTGGCCGGCGCCCTGCCCGATCCGCACCAGCCGCACCCGGCCCTGCCCCATCGGTGGCATCACCGACAGCGTTTTCACCAGACCTGGATTGGCCAGCAATTCCTCATCCGTGATCCACTCGTCACTCACCTCCAGATCGCGCCCGATCAGCGCATTCAGCGCCGCCTCCAGCGCGGGCAGATCGGTGGGCGGATCGGGCATCGCGAAATCCAGCCGCCCGCGGTCGGTGCCGATCTGACCGCCGGTCACCGGCAGCGGGATGACGACCGACAGCAGATGCAGCGCGGTATGCACCCGCATATGGCGATAGCGGCGATGCCAGTCGATGCGCTGGCGCAGCTCTGCCCCCACCGGCGGCAGGGCGGCAGGTTCAGCCGGAACCAGCGCGATGCGCCCGCCCTCGACCTTGACCGCCGTCGCAATCGGCAACCGCCCACCCGCCCATTCGACATGGCCGGAATCGCCAGGCTGGCCGCCTGCAGTGGGGTAAAATACCGTCCGGTCCAGCACCACGCCGCCCTCTGGCGTGTGCGCAACCACCTGACCGGTGGCTTCCTGCAAATAGGCATCGGCGCGAAACAGCGGTTCGGTCATGGCATCGGGGCCTCTGGCACAGTGTCGGGTGTATCCGGGCGCAGCGAGGCGGCAGCCTCCTGCGGCCAGCCGCGCCCCTGATGCACCACCATTTCGGGTGTGCCGGGCACGACAATGATCCCTTCTTCGATAAAGCGGCGCACGATGGCGCGGTTCATTTCGGTCCGCACGTTCAATGAGAAATTGACGTCGCGCAGGATCACCCGCACCTCGTAATTCAGCAGGTTGGCGCCAAACCCCACCAACGCCACCTGCGGTGCAGGTTTCAGAATGGCCAGGGGCTGCGCCTCGGCCACCTCGCGCAGAATCTGCTCTACCTTAACGGTATCGGCGCCGATGCCGACGTTGATCTGCAACACCAGCCGTCCGGTCAGGTTGAACCGGGTCCAGTTGG
>CALRKX020000334.1:0-3755 GCA_943368305.1 Erythrobacter sanguineus | reverse complement strand
CTGTCGGCAGACCCCGCGAACGAGGCGGTGATGCGCGCCAAATTGTTGCATGGATTGAACGTGGCCGGGCTGCATATCTCTGAAATCGCGGCAGAGCAGGGTGAGGGCAGCCTTGATCTGGCCGTGACCGTCAGCGCCGAGGGATTCGCCGAGATGCTGATAGAGCAGACGGTGCAACGCCTTGCCACTGAACCGGGCATCCGCCGCTTGCGCTGGACCCCTCTTGACGACTGAAAGGACCACCGCCTTCCCCCCAACCTGCAAGCAGTGCTAGACTTGGCGCTGTGGGGGCGCTAGAAAACCCGCGTTAGCGCTAACAGCGCGCAAGCAGCGAGGAAGTCATGGCCGTCCGCGTCATACCCGTCGATCCCTTTGATCTGGTGATCTTTGGCGGCACCGGAGACCTTGCCCGCCGCAAGATTTTGCCGGGCCTTTATCTGCGGTTCCTGTCGGGCCAGATGACCGCCGACAGCCGTATCATCGGTGCTGCGCGCGCCGATCTGACCGAAGAGGCGTTTCGCCAGTCGGTCCGCGAATCGATCAACGAATTCGTGCCCAAGCCCAAACAGGACGAGGCGGTCATCACCACCTTTCTTGCTCAGATCGGCTATGTCACGATTGACGCCAAGGGCGAAGGCGGCTGGCCGGCGCTGAAAGCGATGATGCGCCCCGGCATGGTGCGCGCCTTCTATTTCTCGGTCGCCCCAACGCTGTTCGGCGACATTGCCGAACGCCTGCACCTGCATGGCGTTGCGGATCAGGACAGCCGAATCGTGGTGGAAAAGCCCTTCGGGCGCGACCTTGCCTCGGCGCGCGCGCTGAACGAAGTGCTGGCGCAGCATTTCAAGGAAAGCCAAATCTACCGGATCGACCACTATCTTGGCAAGGAAACCGTCCAGAACCTGATGGCGGTCCGGTTTGCGAACATCCTGTTCGAGCCGATCTGGAAGGCCGAATACATCGACCACGTGCAGATCACCGTGGCCGAAACGGTGGATGTGGCGGGCAGGGGCGCCTATTACGACAAATCCGGCGCAATGCGCGATATGGTGCAGAACCATATGATGCAGCTTTTGTGTCTGATCGCGATGGAGCCGCCCTATCACTTTGACCCGAACGCCGTGCGTGACGAAAAGCTGAAAGTGATCCGCGCGCTGGATCCGGTGAAGCCCGACGACATCGTGCGCGGCCAGTATCGCGCCACCACCGACAAGGGCAGCGACAGTTATGCCGTGCATTCCGAAAACCCCGAAACCCGCACCGAAAGCTATATCGCGCTGAAGGTGAACATTTCGAACTGGCGCTGGAAGGGCACGCCCTTTTACCTGCGCACCGGCAAGAAACTGCGCGCCCGGTCGTCGGAAATCGCAATCACCTTCCGCGAGCCGCCGCATTCGATCTTTGATGATCACACCGGCTGGCGCGAAAACGTGCTGGTCATCCGCCTTCAGCCGAATGAGGGGATGGAGATGATGGTCATGATCAAGGAACCGGGTCCGGGCGGCATGCGTCTGACGCAGGTGCCGTTGGACATGTCTTTCGCCGATGCGCTGGGATCAGAGGCGAATGACGTGCCTGATGCCTATGAGCGCCTGATCATGGATGTGATCCGTGGCAACCAGACCCTGTTCATGCGTGGCGATGAGGTCGAGGCAGCCTGGGCCTGGGCCGATCCGATCATCCAAGGGTGGGAAGCGCGCGGCGACCGCCCGCAGCTTTACGATGCCGGGTCGTCAGGGCCGGAAGATGCGCTGATGCTGATGCACCGCGACGGCCGCCGCTGGCGGGACATCCGGTGATGGAGTTCCGCGAATACCCTGACCGCGAGCTGATGTTCCTGTCGCTGGCCAATGACATTGCCAGCCAGTTGGCCGACTTTCTGCGCCGCGATGGCCGCGCCTCCTTGTGCGTGCCGGGCGGCACCACGCCGGGGCCGATATTCGACACTCTGTCGGGGGTCGATCTCGACTGGGCCAATGTTTCGGTGTTCCTGAACGATGAACGCTGGGTGCCGGAAACATCCGACCGCTCCAACACGGCGCTGCTGCGCAGCCGCCTGATCCGGGGCAAGGCCAATCAGGCGCGCCTTGTGCCGCTTTATGCCCCCGCTCAGACGCCGGAAGAGATGCTGGACGCGCTGGCTGATGGTGTCCGCCCGCATCTGCCGATCTCGGTCCTGCTGTTGGGCATGGGCAATGACATGCACACCGCCAGCCTGTTTCCCGGAGCGGATCGCCTGACCGATGCCCTGTCCTCCAGCGCGCCGATTCTGATGCCGATGCGCGCGGATGCGGCGGTGGAACCGCGCGTGACGCTGACTGTTCCGGCGCTGCGCAGCGCGATGAACACCCATGTGCTGATCACCGGTCCCGACAAACGCGCGGCCCTTGAACGCGCACAATCCCTTCCCGCTGAGGAAGCGCCGATCCGCGCCTTCCTTGATCTGGCAACCGTGCATTGGGCTGAATGACATGACCGACAAGTGGCAGAACCTGAAAGACCACCACGCCAAGGTTGCCGGGCGGCATATCCTTGACCTGTTCGCCGCCGATGCGAACCGCGCGCATGTATTTTCGGCCCGCGCCGGGGCGATGCTGTTCGATTATTCCAAGACCAACATCGACGCCACGGGCCGCGACCTGCTGGTAGAACTTGCCAAGGCCTCTGGTGTTGCCGAAAAACGCGTCGCCATGTTCGCGGGCGAAAAGATCAACGACACCGAAGGCCGCGCTGTCTTGCACGTCGCCCTGCGCGCGCCAGAGGGCGAGGTGATCACGGTCGATGGCAAGGATGTGTTGCCAGAGGTCCGTGCCATCCGCGCCCGCATGGCAGAATTCGCCCGTCATGTGCGCGACGGCCATTTCACGGGGCAGGGCGGGCGCATCACCGATGTGGTCAACATCGGCATCGGCGGGTCAGACCTTGGGCCGGCGATGGCGACGCTGGCGCTGGCCCCCTATCACTTTGGCCCGCGCGTGCATTACGTCTCGAACGTCGATGGCGCGCATATCCATGACACGCTGCAAGGCCTGAATCCCGAAACCACGCTGGTCATCGTGGCGTCAAAGACCTTCACCACGATTGAAACCATGACCAACGCCGACACGGCGAAACGCTGGATGGCGGAAAAGGTCGCAAATCCCGGCGCGCAATTCGCCGCCGTCTCGACCGCCGCCGACAAGACTGCCGCCTATGGCATTGATCCGTCGCGCGTCTTCGGGTTCGAAGATTGGGTCGGCGGGCGGTATTCGATGTGGGGACCAATTGGTCTCTCGCTGATGATCGCCGTCGGGCCAGAGGGGTTCGACGATTTTCTCGCCGGTGGCCGGGATATGGATGAACGCTTCCTGCACGCGCCGTTCGAGGAAAACCCGGCAGTGATGCTGGCGCTTGTCGGTATCTGGCACAACCAGATCTGCGGTTTCGCCACCCGCGCCGTCCTGCCTTATGACCAACGCCTGTCGCGCCTGCCCGCCTATCTGCAACAGCTTGAGATGGAATCGAACGGCAAGGCCGTGGCGGTCGATGGCAGCCCCCTTGTGGTCAACTCTGGCCCGGTGGTCTGGGGTGAACCGGGCACCAATGGCCAGCACGCCTTTTACCAGTTGATCCATCAGGGCACCCGCGTCGTGCCCTGCGAATTCCTTGTGGCCAAGGAAGGCCACGAACCTGACCTTGCCCACCAGCACCTGCTGCTGGTTTCAAATTGCCTCGCGCAGTCCGAGGCGCTGCTGCGTGGCCGCTCGCTGGACGAG
>CALRKX020000333.1:0-3755 GCA_943368305.1 Erythrobacter sanguineus | reverse complement strand
ACAACAAACCATCCCGCGCCAGATGTTCAACGGTATCCGAGAGGCGATCAGCCCGGCCATCCTTGCCGTGGCGACGATCCTGGTCATCATCTCGGTCCTGTTGCTGGCCACAGTCGAGTTGCTGCGGCGCCGGTCTGAGCGGTTGCGCGGCGTGACGCCGAGGTAAGACATGACCAACAGCTATGAGACGGGTCGTCTGAACCTGCCGTTTGTCGGTATCAGCACCTTTGGCAAGCGGCCCTATGTGGCCGACTGGGACCGGATCGAGGCTGATGTGGCCGTGATGGGCGCGCCCTTCGACTTCGGCACCCAGTTTCGGGCTGGCGCACGGTTTGGCCCCCGCGGCGTGCGCGAGGCGTCAACCCTGTTCAGCTTTGGCCATGCCGGAGCCTATGACCACGAGGATGACGCGACCTATCTGCCGCAATCGGTGCGCATCGTGGATATTGGCGATGCCGACATCGTCCATACCGATACGGCCAAAAGCCACGCCAACATTCGCGCCGGGGTTGAGGCGATCCTCAAGGCCGGCGCATTGCCGGTGGTGATCGGAGGCGATCATTCGGTGAATATCCCCTGCATCGAGGCCTTTGCCGGGCAGGGACCGATTCATATCCTGCAAATCGACGCCCATCTGGATTTTGTCGATGAGCGCCACGGGGTTCGCGTCGGCCATGGCAGTCCGATGCGGCGGGCGGCGGAAAAAGACTATGTCAGCGGGCTGACGCAGGTCGGCATCCGCAACGTGTCGTCAACCGCCCGCGACGGGTATGAGGCCGCGCGCGCGATGGGGTCTGACATCCTGTCGGTGCGCCAGTTCCGCGCCCTTGGCCCCGCAGGCGTGGCGGCCCGCATTCCTGCCGGTGCGCGGGTTTATGTGACGCTGGACATTGACGGCTTTTGCCCCTCCATCGCCCCCGGCACTGGTACGCCCAGCCATGGCGGGTTCCTTTATTACGAGGTGCTGGAGCTGCTTCAGCACGTCGCGCAGGCGCATGAGGTTGTGGGCGTCGATCTGGTCGAGGTGGCCCCCGACTATGACGCGGGGCAGGTGACCTCGGTTCTGGCGGCTCAGGTCTTGCTGAACTTCCTTGGTTTCATCTTCCACGCCAAAGGGTTCCGTTAACCTCTGCACCTTCCCCTTCTGCAAATATCCCACGGGGGTTCGGGGGTGTGCCCCCCCCGCCCTATTTGGTCACGGCAGGATGTGCAGCCAGCCCCAGATCGTCAGCATCGACAGTGCCGTGGCAATCAGCACAGCAGAGGCATTGACCCGTTTCGCCACGCCGTAAAGATGGGCGAATAGATACGCATTCACCCCCGGCGCCATCGAGGATGTCAGCACCGCAGACCGCATCTGGTTGATGTTCAGATCAAACACCCAGCGCCCCAAGCCATAGGTGATCGCCGGATGCGCCACAATGGACAGGCCGCAGACCATGGCGATGGTTTTCATGTCGCCCTCTGGCCGATAGCGCAGCAGCACACCGCCCAGCCCGAACAACGAGGCCGGAACCGCCGCCCGCGCCAGCAGGTCAACCGCCCCGCCCAAAACCCCCGGTACCGGCAGGTTCAGCACGTTGAACGCCACCCCCGACAGCACGCCCAGCACCATGGGCTGCCGCAAGATGCCCTTGCCGATCTGCCCGACCAGCGCCGCGGGCTGTTTCAGCCGCCCGCGTGACCGGGCCAGTTCCATCATGATGATACCGAAGGTGTAGAACATCGGCGAATGCAGCGCGATGATCGAGAAATTGCCCGACAAAGCGGCTTCGCCATAGGCGCGCTCGGTGATCGGCACGCCCAACAGCAGGGAATTGGAAAACAGGCAGGCAAAGCCGATGGCCACGGCATCTTCGGGCGGGCGGCCAAAGATGTGCCGCGCGCCAAGATAGCCCAGGAAATAGCAGGAAAACGCCCCGATATAGAACGACAGGAACAGCCCGGTTTCCGCCCCGATCGACATCTCCAGCCCGGCGATGGATTTGAACAAAAGGCAGGGCACCGCGAAACTTTGGGCAAAGCGCATCAGGCCATCGACCGCCGCTTCGGAAAAGCCCAGCCAACGCGCGGCGGCATAGCCGAACCCGATCACCAGAAAGACCGGCAGAATGACGTCGATCAGCGCGCTCACGGGCTGTTTTCGAAGGTCAGGACCATACCATCATGGGCCGGGCGGATATGGGCCGGCAGTTCGGCCAGCAGTGTTTCGTAATCCATGTCCAGGTGCATGTTGGTCAACACCGCCCGGGCCGGGCGGGCGCGGTCGATCCAGCCCAGCGTCATTGCCAGATGGGCATGGGTGGGATGAGGCTTTCGGCGCAGGGCATCGACCACCCAGACCGCAAGCCCTTGCAACATTGGCCAGCTTTCCTCGGGGATCGCCACGGCGTCGGGCAGATAGGCCAGCCCGCCAATGCGAAAGCCCAAAGCCTCCATGCTGCCATGATCGGCCTTGAACGGAACCAGCCGCACCACGCCACCCGCGCCCGAAACCTCGATCGGCCCGTCGATGCCATGCAGGTCAAGGATCGGCGGATAGGGGCTGTTCTCGGGCTGGATGAAGGCATAGCCAAAGCGCGAGATCAGCGCGTCCTGCGTCGGCCCGTCGGCCCAGACCGCCAGCCGCTGGCGGATGTTGAACACCACCTGCCGCAGATCGTCGATGCCGTGGGTATGATCGGCGTGGGAATGGGTAAAGACCACCCCATCCAGCGTGCCCACCCCCGCATCCAAAAGTTGGTCGCGCATGTCGGGCGAGGTGTCGATCAGAACGCGGGTCACGCCATCTGTGGTCTCGCGCTCGACCAGCATCGAACAGCGGCGTCGGCGGTTCCTGGGGTTCGCGGGATCGCAGTCGCCCCAATCCCCGCCCAGTCGTGGCACGCCGCCCGATGATCCGCAGCCCAGAATGGTAAATCGCAGCGTCGCCATGATCAGGCCGCTCCGGCAAGGGCTGTGGCCTTGCTGAACAGACGGTCGAAATTGGCGGTGGTTGCGGCGGCAAACTCGGCCTCGGTCAGCCCGAAGATCTGCGCGCCGACTTTGGCGGTAAAGGCGGTATAGGCCGGTTCGTTCCGGCGCCCGCGATGGGGCGGCGGGGCCAGATAGGGGCTGTCGGTTTCCAGCAGAATACGGTCCAGCGGTGCCCTGGCAAAGATGTCGCGCAGCGCGCCGCTTTTCGGAAAGGCCGCTATGCCCGACATCGACAGGTAAAACCCCATCTCCAGTGCCGCCCGTGCCAGCGCCTCGCCAGAGGAAAAACAGTGCATGACGCAAGAATAGGTCCGCTGTGCCATGCCCTCGGCAAGTATCGCCGCCATGTCGTCATCGGCGTCGCGGGCATGGATGATCAGCGGCAGGCCAGTTTCCTGCGCCGCCTGAATATGCACCCGCAGACTGGCCTGCTGCTGGTCCTTGCTGTCGGGAGTGTAGTGGTAATCCAGCCCCGTCTCGCCGATGCCCACCATCCTGGGGTGCCGCGCCAGCGCCACCAGATCCTCGACCGTCACGGGCGGTTCTTCTGTGACACTCATCGGATGGATGCCGGCGGCATAGAAAATGCCGTCATGGGCGGCGACGATTTCCTGAACGCGGGGCAGGTTTTTCAGCCGGGTGCAGATCGTGACCATCCGCGTCACCCCGGCGGCACGAGCGCGGGCGATCACCTCGGGCAACTCGTCCTTGAAATCGGCAAAGTCCAGATGGCAGTGGCTGTCAACGATTTCAAAGGGCATCTGGGTCATCGGTCCGCT
>CALRKX020000332.1:0-3757 GCA_943368305.1 Erythrobacter sanguineus | reverse complement strand
GAACCACCACTTGCGGCCCCACCGGGTGGCGGTGCTGGCCGTGGCGCGGGTGGGGGATGATTTTCACGCACGCTTTTCGGCGGTGGAGCGGCGCTATCTGTTCCGGCTGGTGGTGCGGCGCGCGCCTGCAACGCATGACCGGGGGCATGTCTGGCAGGTTAAAAACGCGCTGGATCTGGCGGCAATGCAGGCAGGGGCGGCGCATCTGGTGGGCTTGCACGACTTTACCACCTTTCGCGCCGCAATGTGTCAGGCGAAAAGCCCGGTCAAGACGCTGGACGAGATTACGGTGGCGGAACTGCCCTATCCGGGCGGCACCGAATACAGGTTTACCCTGCGGGCGCGGTCGTTCCTGCACAATCAGGTGCGGTCCATCGTCGGCACGCTGGAGCGGGTGGGCGCGGGCGCATGGTCGCCCGGCGATGTGCGGGCGGCGCTGGAGGCGCGCGACCGCGCAGCCTGTGGTCCGGTCTCGCCCCCCGACGGGCTGTATCTGACGGGGGTGGGCTATCCGGCCGATCCGTTCTGAGCCAAAGCCTTCCCGACTGCCGCAAGGTTCGGGACAAAACGCGCCAGCGGGTCATGCACTCCGGCCCTGTGCAGCGCGTGGCGCACATCCGGCCTTGCGCCGATAAGGAACAGCCGTCCGCCCTTGCGGGACAGTTTTCGTGCCAGCAGTTCCATCGCATGCGCGCCCGAAGAATCGATCAGCGGCACATCGGTGAAATCGACGACAAAGGTGCTGCGGGTTTCGGCCACCTGATCCAGCATCGCGCCCAGACGGGCTGCAGCGCCAAAGAACCATGGGCCGTGCAGGCGATAGACGATCTGGCCCGCCGCCTCTTCGCCCTCGATCTCTGGCGCGTCATGGTCAACGGTCGTGGTGTCGGACATGCGGTGGATGAAGACGATGCCCGACAGCGCAAAGCCCACCACGATGCCTTCGGACAGTTCGCGGAACACCACCAGCAGAAAGGTGGCCAGCAGCACCACCGCATCGGCGCGCGAGATGCGCAACAGTTGCCAGACGGCCTCTCGTTCCACCATGTTCCAGGCGACGACGGCCAGCACCCCTGCCAACGCGGCCAGCGGGATAAAGCCTGCAAGCGGGGCCGCGACCAGCAGGAATGCCAGCACAAAGACGGCATGCAGCATGCCAGACACCGGCCCCCGGCTGCCCGCGCGCACATTGGTGGCGGTTCGGGCGATGGTGCCCGTTACGCAGATGCCGCCGAACAGCGCCGATCCGACATTGGCCACCCCTTGGGCCAGCAATTCGGCATTGGGCCGGTGGCGGCGGCCCGACATGCCATCGGCCACCACGGCGGACAGCAGCGATTCAATCGCACCCAACAGGGTAAAGCTGACGGCCCAGGGGAGGGCGGCCAGCACCGCCTGCATCCCCATCGGCGGCAGGGACGGTGCGGGCGGCACGCGCGGCAGGGCACCGAACCGCGTGGCGATGGTTTCGACCGGCAGGTGCAGCCCCGCCACAAGGACCGCGGCCAGAGTGACCGCGATCAGCATGTTCGGGGCCTGCGGTCGCCACCGCTTTACCCCCACAATCACTGCAATCGTGGTCAGGGCAATGGCAAGGGCGGCGGGCGTCAGCGTGCCGCGCGCGGCCCATAGCGCGGGAATCTTGTGCAGGATGTCAGATGGCTCCTTGCCGGTCAGGGTCAGGCCCAGCAGATCCTTGATCTGGCTGGAAAAGATGATCACCGCGATACCTGCGGTAAAGCCCACCGTAACCGGATAGGGTATGAAGCGGATATAGGTGCCCAGACGGAACAGCCCCAGCCCGGCCAACATCAGACCCGACAGGATCGTCGCCAGAAACAGGCCCGGCAGCCCGATCTGCCCCACGCAGGCCGCCACCAGCACGATGAACGCCCCCGCAGGCCCGCCGACCTGAAACCGGCTGCCGCCAAGGGCCGAGACAAGGAAGCCGCCGATGATGGTGGTGAACAGCCCGCGTTCCGGCCCCACGCCAGAGGCAATGGCAATCGCCATCGACAGCGGCAGCGCCACGATGGCCACGGTCAGCCCGGCCAGCGCATCGGCGCGCAGGTCTGCGGTGCGATAGCCTTCGCGCAAGGTGGTGATCAACTTGGGCAGAAACTCCGGCGCGGGTTGCGCCGGATCACTGGCAGGGGTCATGGTGGGGCTATCCTGAAAGGAAGGTCTGGCCAAATGCTGGCGCGCGTCATCAAATACCGCTACCAAACGCCCGGAGCCGCCCCCTGTCAACGGCCGTGACACCATGACCACCCGCCCCGACCCGGTTCAGCCCGCCGATGAGGCCGCACATAAGCTGGCTGTGGCGTTGCTGGCGGGGGCCAGCCATGCCGCACTGGCCTATGCCGATCCCGCGACAGGCGCCCCGATGATCAGCCGCATCGCCTTTGGCCTTGGCCCCGATGGCGGCCCCGTCACGCTGATCTCGTCCCTTGCCGCCCATTTCGCCGGGCTGAAGGCCAACCCGCTGTGTTCGCTGATGGTCGGCGAGGTCGAAGCCAAGGGTGATCCGCTGACCCATCCGCGCCTGATGGTGCAGGCGCGGGCCGAATTTGTCGCGGCTGATGACCCGGCCCGGCCCCGGCTGCGCGACCAGTGGCTGGCTGCGCACCCGAAGGCGAAACTTTATGTCGATTTCGCCGATTTCACCTTTGTCCGGCTGGTGCCGCAGGCGGCGCTGCTGAACGGCGGCTTTGGCCGGGCCTTCCGCCTGGCGGCGGAAGACCTGCGGGCCTGAGTGTCAAACAGGGTTGTCGCAGCGAATGGTCACCTGCGCCCGCCCCTTGACCGCCGAAGGCCATTTCAGGTTGATCTGCCCGCCCGACGGCCCCTGTTCGGCCAGCGCATAGGGCTGCGCCCATTGCGTCGCATTCGCCGCATTGGTCAGCGCCCCTTCCAGCACCACCCCGGTTACATTCCGCGCCCTGCCGAGGAACGGCATATAGCCCGCCCCGTCCACCACCCAGGTATCGGCGGCGGTGGCCTGAACATGCTCGATCAGCAAGGGGCTGGAGGTTTCCTGCGACACGCCGTTGAAGGTGTTCGCGTCAAAGATGACATTGCGGAACCCGGTATAGACCAGCGGCGCATAGGTGGTATCGGCCTTCTCAACGCGGTCGATCGACACTTCGCGGCAGCGGAACACATTGCCCATGACCGACAGGCCAGAGATGAAATGCCCCGTGCCGCGCGGGGTGACCACGATCCAGGAAAACCACGCGCCGACGCTTTGCGCGGTAAAGGTGTTGCCGGTGATGGTCAGCCCGCCAAAGCTGTATTGCGCGTTGTAATCGGGCTGGTCCGAATGTTCGTTCGTCAGTTCGACAAAGCAGTTGTCGATGTAATTGCCGGTGATCGTGGTCATGCAGTTGGGGGTCGTCAGCACAATCGCGGCGCGGCGCGTGCCGTTCGGCTCGTCATCGCCCTGAAAGATGTGGTTGCCCAAGATCAGGTTGCCGGTGCCCTGCATCACGACCGTCGTGGCGAATTTGGCCGCCCGGCAGTTACGGATCTTGACGTCGTTCTGGTTGGTATTCAGCGCAATGGTGGTGCGGGATTGCGCAGGCAGGCTTTGCTCGTTCGACAGGAACTGGCAGTCATCGACCAGCAAGCCCTGACAGCCCTGATTGTAAGAGGTAAGGCCACGGTCCTTGGGCCGGTTGATCACGCAATCGGCCATGCGAAAGGTGCTGCCGGTCGCGGCCAAGAGCACGCCGCTGGCATCGCCGCCGCACAGGAT
>CALRKX020000331.1:0-3759 GCA_943368305.1 Erythrobacter sanguineus | reverse complement strand
CCGCCCTGTGCTTTCCGGCAAGCTGGTGGTTGGGGGAAAAGCTGGGTCGCCCGCTGCTGGGCATTCATGTGCCGGTGCCCAGCTATGATGCCGATGTGGCAAAGCGGGTGCAGCGGTTGTTTGATGCGATCCGGGTGGACCAGCCGCTTTGGCGGGCCAATGCTCTGGTTTACCGCGACCCGACACTGCATCAGCCGCGCCGCGAGGCCGATCCGCGCATCGACCGCCACGGCGGGTCTTTCGTGCGCTCTGAACGGCAGGTTTTGCGGCGTCTGCCACGGACCGGCGCTGTGGTGTTTTCGATCCACACCTATGTGGTGCGGATCGAAACACTTAGCCCGGCAGAGCTTGACGGCTTGCACGAGGCCAGGCTCTGAACCTGACCGGGATCGGCTGTCAGATCAGGTCAATGCCGCCAGGCTATGAACCAGATCGGTGTTCGACACCGCGATCATCAGGCTTGCCAGCGTCATGGCGCGGGCGGAAAACCGCATGTCGCCACCTTTCAGAAGGCCATAGGTCATCACCATTGCGGCAACGGGCGCGTTGACGGCAAGCAGCGTCGCGTTCATGGCATGGGCGGCAAGTTGCATCGGGCGCGACGGCTTCTCGACGGCTTGCACCTCTTCGCCACAGGGGTAAAGCGCTTCCCGCAGGCGGCCCAGTTCGGGGTCGTGCCAGCGCGGCATTTCGCCCTCGGGGTGGCCCTTCATATCGCTGGCGTCATTGGCCATGGCGATGGCGTGAACCGCCTCTGCCTCGCGGGCGGCTTCTTGGTTCAGCATTTCGCCGATGTCTGGGGTGGTCAGCCGCGGCAGGGCATCAACCAGCTCATCCACCGTCTCCGACGTGGCGACGCCGGGGATGTGATGCCAAAGCACGGCTTCATGCGGGATGCGGCGCTGCACACGTTCGGCGAGTTGCACGCACATGGTGTCATGGGCCGGGAACTGCCCGGAGACTGCCGCGATGGGCGAGGGGCCGACCGAGATGGTCAGGCAGGACAGGCCGCTCAGGCCGATCCCTTCGTTCCAGCCCAAAAGAATGCGCGTACCGGGCATGTCGAACAGCGCGATATCCTCGCAATCCCAGGTCAGATTGACGGGGCAGGATGCAAACCGATGCAGCACCGAGTCGAGGTCCCCGACAAGCCGCGCAAAGTTCACCTGGGTTTCAGCAGCACACACAAGCTGACAAATCGTACCTGGCATGGACTGTCCCATAGCGCCCTCCGATGTCTAACAACCTGACCGTGTAGGCGGATTGTGCCCTGAAACTGGTTCGAATGTGGCAATTAATGGGCAATTAACCAAATACCCGGTTTCGTTTCAGTTTTTTCGACCTGACCCCGCCGGTTGAACGATTGTTGGGCCTTCCGCACCCGACCTATCCGAAAAGACATGTCCTTCCGGGTGGAACCTGTCTGAAAAGACATGTCCTCCGGGGCAGGTTGCGCGAATCACCAAAGCAAAAGGCCACCCGGTTCGGGGCGGCCTTTCCAACACAATGTTGCCTGGATCAGCAGGAGTAGTACATCGCATACTCAACCGGGTGGGGTGTATGCTCATAGGCATAAACCTCTTCCCATTTCAGGCCGATATAAGCGTCAAGCTGCTCTTTCGAGAACACGCCACCCGACAGCAGGAAGTCCATGTCCTTCTCCAGCTCTTCCAGCGCCTCGCGCAGAGAGCCGCAGACGGTCGGGATTTCGGCCAGTTCTTCGGGCGGCAGATCATACAGATCCTTGTCCGAAGCCGGACCCGGGTCGATCTTGTTCTTGATGCCGTCCAGACCCGCCATCAGCAGGGCTGCAAACGCCAGATAGGGGTTCGCTGCCGGATCGGGGAAGCGGGCTTCCACGCGCTTGGCTTTCGGCGATTCCGTCCACGGAATACGAACGCAGCCCGACCGGTTGCGGGCGGAGTACGCGCGCAGAACCGGGGCTTCAAAGCCGGGGATCAGACGCTTGTAGCTGTTGGTCGAGGGGTTGGTGATCGCGTTCAGCGCCTTGGCGTGCTTCAGGATGCCACCGATGAAATACAGGGCCTCCTGCGACAGATCGGCATACTTGTCACCGGCGAACAGCGGCTTGCCGTCCTTCCAGATCGACATGTTGACGTGCATCCCCGACCCGTTGTCGCCCTTCATGGGCTTGGGCATGAAGGTCACCGACTTGCCATAGGCGGCGGCGACGTTGTGGATGACGTATTTGTACTTCTGGATGTTGTCTGCCTGTTCGACCAGACCACCGAAGATCATGCCCAGTTCGTGCTGGCAGGTCGCCACTTCGTGGTGGTGCTTGTCCACCTTGATGCCGATGCGCTTCATCGTGGACAGCATTTCGCCGCGCAGATCCTGCGCTTCGTCCACCGGGTTCACCGGGAAATAGCCGCCCTTGTGGGCCGCGCGGTGTGCCTGATTGCCCGACTCGTATTCGGTGTCGGTGTTCCAGGCGGCGGCATGGGCGTCGATCTCATAGGCCACCTTACGGGGCGAAACCGAATAACGCACGTCGTCGAAGATGAAGAATTCAGCTTCGGGGCCGCAATAGAACGCATCGCCCACACCCGAGGATTTCAGGTAGGCTTCGGCCTTCTTGGCGATCTGGCGTGGGCAGCGGTCATAGGCTTCGCCGGTGTCCGGTTCGACCACGTCGCAATGCACGCACAGGGTTTTCTCGGCATAGAACGGGTCCATATAGACCGAGGACGCATCCGGCATCAGTTTCATGTCGGACTGGTCGATCGACTTCCAGCCGGCGATGGACGAACCATCGAACATGAAGCCTTCTTCAAAGAAGTCTTCATCCACCAGGTCGGTCACCAGGGTGACGTGCTGAAGTTTGCCTTTGGGATCGGTGAAGCGGATATCGAGATACTCGATTTCCTCGTCCTTGATCAGCTTCAGAGCTTTTGCGACTGCGCTCATCTGACTGCCTTTCGGTTTTCAGGGTTTCGTTTCAGGCGGTTGTGCCTGGGTTCTCACACAGCATCATCACCGGTTTCGCCGGTGCGGATGCGGATGGCCTGTTCAACGGGAGAGATGAAGATCTTGCCGTCGCCGATCTTGTCGGTGCGCGCGGCCCCGACGATCGCCTCGATTGCGGTGTCCACCATGTCGTCGGACAGCACCACTTCGATTTTCACCTTGGGCAGGAAATCCACAACGTATTCCGCGCCCCGGTAAAGCTCGGTATGGCCTTTCTGACGGCCGAACCCCTTCACCTCGGTAACTGACAGGCCCTGAATCCCGGCTTCCTGAAGGGCTTCCTTCACCTCATCCAGCTTGAATGGCTTGATGATCGCCTCGATTTTCTTCATGGGCCGACTCCCCCCGTATTGCACACGGTCTCAGTGACCACTTCCGCAGGGGGGCCACAATTGGCTAGGGTTTGGGGGCAGCATTCGGGCGCGGGAATCCGCTGGCTATGATTAAATATTAGGCAATACGCATTTTTGTTGGGCGGTTTGTAAACACCATGAGGCTAGGATGACAGAATTGCTGACCGCTGCCCAAATGCGCGCCATCGAACAGGCGGCAATCGCCTCGGGTCAGGTGACCGGGCTGGAGCTGATGGAGCGCGCCGGCCAAGGCGTGGTGCAGGCGATATTGGAGGAATGGCCGGAGCTGGCGACCACCCCCCACCGCGCCGTAGTGCTGTGCGGGCCGGGCAACAACGGCGGCGACGGGTTCGTGGTGGCGCGGCTGCTGAAGGGGCTGGGGTGGGAGGTGGAGGTTTACCTTTATGGCGAGCCGGAC
>CALRKX020000330.1:0-3781 GCA_943368305.1 Erythrobacter sanguineus | reverse complement strand
CCCTGCGGGCTGCGCCCGATGTTCAGCGGGCCTTCCACCTGAAAGAACCGGCCCTTGTGGTGCAGCGCGTGCAGGCCAGCAGGATCAAAAAACTGACCCGTCTCGCGGTTGCGCAGAACGGCGCCCTCATCCCAACTATCCCACAGCCCTTGGGTCACCGCCAGATATTCGTCGGCAATCTCATAGCGCAGCGCATGATCCGGGTGGGCGCGGCTATAGTTCCGCCCGCTGCCCTCCAAGGGCGTGGTGACCACGTTCCACCCGGCCCTGCCGCCGGAAATCAGGTCCAGCGAGGCGAACTGCCGCGCGACGGTAAAAGGGTCGGAATAGCTGGTCGAAACCGTACCCGCGAGGCCGATCTTATTCGTCGCCGTGGCCAGCGCGGCCAGGATCGTCAGCGGCTCGAACCGGTTCAGGAAATGTGGGATCGACTTTTCATTGATGAAAAGCCCGTCGGCCACGAAGGCAAATGCGATGCCCGCCGCCTCGGCCTTTTGCGCAACATCGATCAGGAACGGCAGATTGACCGAGGCATCGGCCGGGCCACCGGGGTGCTTCCACGAATTCATATGGCCACCTGCGCCGTGCAGCATGATGCCAAAGGGGATGTTTCTGCTCATGGGCGGTCCTTTCAGGCGGCGCGGCGCAGACCGGCCTCGGCCAAAAGCTCTATGGCTTGCAGGCGGGCGGTGCGGTCGGCGGTGGGAAGATCAAGGATGAATTCGGTCACGCCAAAGCGGTGATGCAGGGCGTCCAGCTCGGCCCGCACCTCGGCCCCGGTGCCGATCAGAACCGACGGGCGGCGTTCTTCCAGCGCATAGGGCTGACCGCCGGCCTGCCGGGCATATTCGGCGGCGGCCTCTGGGGTTGGCAGGTTGACAGAATGGCCATCGGCCAGCGTCACCTTGTAGATGCGATGTTCCGCCCCCTGCGCCTCGGCCTCGGCCCGCGTCGGCGCGATGATGGCGGCAAGCGCCAGGGATGCCTTGCGGTTCGCCGCCCCCTCATAGGCGGCAAGGGCGCGGGCGACGGCCTCGGGGTTGCCATCATGGTGCCCGGCATAGGTGAAGTCCCACCCCAGACGGGCGGCAAGGGCGGCGCTGTCGGGCGAGGCGCCCAGCAGAAACTTTTGCGGCTGAACCGGTGGGCGCGGCAGGGCCACGGCGCCATGCAGTGCGTGGCTTTCGGGCAAGCTGTCGGTCAGAAACTGCTCCAGCTCTTCCAGTTTCGCCTCGAAACTACGGCGGGGTTGCCCATGTTCCGATTGCAGCGCCCGGGTGCCGAACGGCAGCCCCCCCGGTGCCTTGCCGATGCCAAGATCAACCCGCCCCGGCGCAAGGGCCGACAGAACCCCGAACACCTCGGCCACCTTGAAGGGGCTATAGTGCTGCAACAACACCCCACCCGTGCCGATACGGATACGCCGGGTCGCCGCCAGCAGGTGGGCCACCAATATCTCGGGTGCCGAACTGGCCAGTTGCGGGGTGCCGTGATGTTCAGCCACCCAAAGACGGTGATAGCCCAACCGCTCTGCTGTCTGAGCAAAGGCGACCGAGGTCTGCAATGCCTCGGCTGCCGTGCCGCCGGGGGCGACGGGGCTTTTGTCCAAAAGGCTGAGGGCATAGGGCATGTCGGGGCGTCCGTTTTGCAACCGCTTTAATCACGATAATTTCAGTCGATTTAACGCCCGCAAGCAAGAAGCGGGGCGTTCTTTTGTTCCCGCCCTGCGGGGGAACTGGATGCCGCAGCGCTGCGGATTGGCGAAAGATTGTTCCCCGGCGCGGGATCATCCCTGGGGATTGGACAAGCCGCCCAGACAGGCCGAACAGCGGCCTTTTCCTCCGGTTGGCACGCCATGTGAAACAGACGACCTGCGGCAGCCAGCGCCCGGGGAAAAAGCTGCCCAGACCGCAGAAATGCCAAAGCTTTGGCGAATCAAGTCCAGACGCGCGGCCAGCCGGTCAGAGGTCGAAACTCGCCTGTTGCCTCCCCTCTGGCAGCGGCCAGCGGCCCAGCCGGACATGCCTGCCCTGACCATAATGGCTGTCGATCAGCTCAATCTCGCGGATAGTCCAGCGGATCGGAGGGTCAAGAAACCTTTTCCCTTCAAACGACGGGCCATAGGCGGCAGTGACATGCGGATAGACCTTGGGTGCCCGCGTGGCCTTGCGCCCGCCCAGCCGCAGCATCGGGTGCAGATCGGCCGAAATGTCATCGGCGGACCTGTCGCTCTCATCGGTCGCAAAGACAAGCGCCCGGTTGCCTGATGCGCCGCCCAGCGTGACCAGCCGGTAAAAGCACAGTTCAAACGGCACCATCCGCCAGGCAGCAGGTGCCGGCAGGCCCAGCACACCATGGCCGGATCCAGCGCAGTGACCGCGATCAGGTTGTAGATCGTCAGATGCAGGGTGTCATACCGGATCTTCTGCCCCGATCCGTGCCGCTGCCACGCCTGCGCCATCCGGTCCTTGACCTCTGGCGGCGGGATGGCCGCGAACTACAGGTTATGAAGCAGATGTTCTGCCTTGCCCTCGCGTTACCGCAACTTGGCGGGCAGGAAAATCAGGGTCATTCCAGCCGCTTGACCAGGCCCTCATCGCGCGCCGGGCTTTCGCGGTTCTGATCATAGCGCCGCATGTCGGGAAACTCTGGCAACCAGCTCTCCCGCCGGATGGTCCACAGCTCGTATGTGGGTTGAAAACGGTCGGGCGCATCAAAGGCCCCAAGGTTGATACCGATTTCATCCTCAATATGGGCATAGACCGGCGAGCCGCAGCGCGGGCAGAACGACCGCCCGGCATAGTCCCGCGCCTCGCCTTCGATAACCACGGCGCTTTCGGGGTAAATGGCCGAGGCGTGAAACAGCGCCCCGTGGTTCTTGCGGCAATCAAGGCAATGGCAGATGCCCACGCGGTAAGGCTGCCCTGACGCGACAAAACGCAGATCGCCGCATAGGCAACCGCCGGTGAAACGATCCATCTCCTGCCCTCCGGGTTGAGACCGTGAAACGCTATCCCGCGCCGCCGGGCGCGACAACGATCAATCCGGCGCGCGCTGTTCGGAAGGGGCACAGGATCGATACGCCTTCTCTCTTTTTTACCGTGCCGCAAGAAGGAATCTGCTCTCTGTGGCCGTTCATTTGGAATGGTACGGGCAGAGCGGGCGATGCTAAAAATCGACAAAAGAAATCGTTATTAACTGGAGCCTCTATGCCCCTCCGCATCATCGGCTTTGCCGGCAGTCAAAGCAGCCCGTCAAAAACCCGCACCCTTGTGGAAATTGCCGCCACCCGCGCCGCTGCCCGGTTCGGCGGCACCGCCGAAACCTATGACCTGACCGATTTGCAACCCGCGCTTGGGGCTGCCGGGTCGCTGGCCGAGATCAGCGGCAAGCCGCGCGCGATCATCGACGCGATCCTGTCAGCCGATGCGCTGATTGTTGGCAGCCCGGTCTACAAGGGCAGCTATACCGGGCTTTTCAAACATCTGTTTGACTTGATCGATCCGACCGATCTGGCGAGCAAGCCGGTGTTGCTGACGGCAACCGGCGGCGGCGACAAACATGCGCTGGTGATCGAACATCAGTTGCGCCCGCTGTTCGCGTTCTTCGAGGCGGCGGTGCTGCCGACCGGCGTCTATGCCTCCTCCTCCGATTTCGCGGCCGGCACGCTCGCGTCCGAGGCGCTGCTGCAACGGCTGGACCGCGCCATCGGCCAGTTTGCGCCTTGGGTATCGCCCGCGCTTGCCGGACGGGCGGCCTGACCGGAAACGGAGGGCGAGAG
>CALRKX020000329.1:0-3789 GCA_943368305.1 Erythrobacter sanguineus | reverse complement strand
TGGAAAGTTTCCGCGACCGCGCAGGATTCGAGACGCATCAGGCCCGCACCCGCGACAGCGCCTGGTTCGCGGCAACCCGTCACATCCTGCGCGATTTCCGGGTGGAGGAAGTGGGGGACTGACCCCACACCACCGCCCTGCGTCTTTGCCCTATGCCGGAAAGGCACCGCGCGCCGCAATCGCCGTAACCGGCTTGCGGCCACTGGGTATCTCGCGCTTGCGCAGATCTTCGGGCAGGGTATCTGCCGGGGCGGCAAAGCCAACCGCCACCACGGCGTGCAAGGCATGCCCCTCGGGCAGCGCCATCGCCATCGCCAACCGCTCTTTGTCAAACCCGCCCATGCCATGCGCCGCCAGCCCCGAAAGATGGGCCTGAAGCGCCAGGCTGACCCAGGCCGCCCCGGTGTCGAAGGCATGGGTGGCATTGGTCACTTCGGTCCCGTCCGAGGCGGTTCGCGTGGTCTTTGACGCAATCGCCACCAGCGCCGATGCCCGCCCCGCCCAGGCCTGATTTCCCGGGCTCAGGGCCTCGAATATCGCGTGAAACCCTGCATCGCCCCGCAACCCCCAGGCAAAGCGCCAGGGCTGAACATTCGCGGCCGACGGGGCCCATCGGGCCGCTTCCAGCAGGGCCAGAACCTGCGCCTCGCTCAGTTCGGCATCCCCGAAGGCACGCGGCGACCAGCGGTTCACGAATTGCGGATCAACCGGGTGGTCAGGTTTGCGGTTGGTGGGCAAAATGGCGGTCATCAGGCTCTCCGGTGTTTGGCGCAATCTATAAGAATTTCTGCGTTCGCAAAGGGGGCGCAGCCCGGTTGCAAAAAAGCACAGGCTGCATGTCGCTTCTGGGCATGGCACCGCGCGGCGCAAGGCGCTACAAAAGGGCCATGCGCGCCAATTTCCTGTTCCGTCACCGCGATTTCGGCCTGTTCTGGCTGGGAATGCTGCTTGTCAACATCGCCGTCCAGATCGAGGCGATCACCATCGGCTGGCAGATCTATGGTCTGGGCCGGGCCACGATGAGCATCGAGGAATCGGCCTTCCTTGTGGGTATGGTCGGTCTTGCGCAGTTTCTGCCGCTGTTCTGCCTGACGCTTTGGGCCGGCACACTGGCCGACCGCCATTCCCGCCGCGCCATTGTGATGATCAGCCTTGCGGTCGAAACCGTCTGCGTTCTGCTGCTGGTTGGCGTGGCGCTGGAGCCGCAGCCCGATTATCGGCACATCTTTGCCGTGGCCGCAATCTTTGGTGGCGCACGAGCCTTTCTGTCGCCCGCCGCCTCGGCGCTGGTGCCCATGCTGGTTCCGGTTGAGGAGATGCCGCAGGCCATCTCGCTCAAATCCCTGTCCTGGCAGGGCGCGGTGATCGTCGGGCCCTGGATCGGCGGCTTGCTCTGTGCCGTATCTACCGCGCTGGCCTATGGCGTTGCGGCGGCCCTTTATGCTGGCGGCATCCTGTTTTGCCTGTTCCTGCGCGCCAATACCACGCCCGTCCGCCAGCCCGGCCATGCTCTGGAGCTGATCCGCGAGGGGCTGACCTATGTCTGGCGGCAAAAGATCATCTTTGGCGCGATCAGCCTTGATCTGTTCGCGGTTCTGCTGGGCGGGGCCACCGCCCTGCTGCCCGCCTTTGCCGCCGACATTCTGAAGGTCGGGCCAGAGGGCTTCGGTATCCTGCGCTCTGGTCCCGCCGTCGGCGCGGTGATCATGGCGCTGGTCCTGTCGCGCTGGCCGCTGAAACGGCGGGCCGGGGTGCGGATGTTCTGGGCGGTGGCGGCCTTTGGCGCAGCAACGGTGGTCTTTGGCCTGTCCAAGAACATGTGGCTATCCGTGGCGGCATTGGCGGTGCTGGGGGCGGCAGACATGGTGTCGGTCTATGTGCGCCAGACGCTGGTGCAGATCGTGACGCCAGATCACATGCGCGGCCGCGTCGCCTCGGTCTCTGGCCTGTTCATCTCTGGCTCCAACGAGTTGGGAGAGTTTGAATCCGGCGTCGTATCGCGGTTTCTGGGCCCGGTGGGGGCCGCCATCTTTGGCGGCATCGGCACGCTTGGCGTTACCGGCCTTTGGGCCTGGATGTTCCCTGCCTTGCGCAATGCCGACCGGCTGGACGCCGTGCCGGACGAGGCGGTCGAGACGATGCGCAGCCATTCTGCCACCAGCCCGGCCACCCCGGTATAAGGCGGCGCGGGCAGGCCTGCGCCTGCCCTGCCCCGCTATGCTGCACCCTCCGCCGCCGGGCCGCGCGCCCAGGATCTGCTTTCCCAGATCGCCACCAGTAACAGCACCACAGCCGCCAGCGCATTCACCTGCCACAGCACCAGCCAGGGGGCCAGGGCCGCCAGAGCCGTGCACAGGCCCAACCCAACCATATGCGACAACGGGAAATTGGGCGCAGAGACCCATTTGAAAAACCCGTTCCCGGCCAGAAAGGTCGCCACACCGCCCACGATCGCCACGACATCCGACCAGCCGGTATGGCCATTGGGATGGGCGATCGACAGTTCGCTGCCCACAGCCGACAGCACGACCCCCGCCACGATGGGCAGGTGCAGATAGGTAAATCCCAGCCGCGCCAGACGTCCCGGATCTGCGGCATGCTCGATCTGATGGGTGCCGCGGCGGTGACCGATGTGGAAATAGACCCACCACATCCCCACCGTCCCGGCCACGGCCCCCAGAAAGGCCAGCGTGGGTGGCAGCGTCCAGTCCATCTCGCTGAAGGTGGCGCCAGAGACCAGCAGCGTCTCGCCCAGGCAGATGATCACGAACAGACCGGACCGCTCTGCCATATGCCCGCCACGCACCGCCCAGTTGGTCGAGACATCGCGCCCGCCATAGGGCGTCCAGTAACCGGCGGCAGGGCCAGTGTATTCGATGGCCAGGGCAATAGCCCAAAACGCCATGCGCGCCCCGTGATCGGCCAGCCCGCCCATGATCCAGAACAGCGCAGAAACCAGAAACCATGCCAGAATGCGCAGATAGGTGCGCTGCAAAACGGCCTGTCCTTGGGCGGCACGCCAGACAAACAGAGTGCGCCCGATCTGCATGCTGCAATAGGCCAGCGCAAAGACCAGTCCGCGCCCGGCAAAGGCCTGCGGCACAGCCATGGACATGAACAGCCCCGCCGCCATCAACCCGAACAGCAACAGGCGCACCTGCGTCTGGTCAGGGTCCAGCCGGTTGGTGACCCATGTCGTGTAGATCCAGACCCACCAGACCGCCAGAAGCAGCAGCAGAGTCTCGATCACGCCGGTCAGCGTAAAGTGATGCAGCAGCAAATGGCTGATCTGGGTAATGGCATAGACAAAGACCAGATCGAAGAACAATTCGACAAAGCCCACACGTTCGTCGGCGCTACGCATGATGTTGTGCTGCATTTCACTGGTCCTACCTGTTTCGCAGTCGCAGGCTATCCCGCTCTGGACATTCCCGGCAAGCAACGCGACAGCTTTGCCATGGAAAGTCGTGCCAACCATCTGAAAGCTGCCGCCTGGATGTCCGGCTCTATCGCCGCCTTCACGGTGATGGCCGTCGCGGGGCGCGCTTTGGCCGGGCGCCACGACGTGTTCGAGATTCTGACCTGGCGTTCCGCCGTGGGCTTTGTGCTGGTGGTGCTGGCCGGGGCGGCAACCGGGCAGTTGCGCACGGTTTCGGCCCGGCGGCTGGGCGGGCACCTGTTGCGCAATTCGCTGCATTTCGCGGGGCAGAACCTGTGGTTCTGGGCGCTGACCATCATCCCGCTGGCGCAGCTTTTCGCGCTGGAGTTCACCTCGCCGCTTTGGATCAT
>CALRKX020000328.1:0-3822 GCA_943368305.1 Erythrobacter sanguineus | reverse complement strand
CTGGCGGCTTCGACCGCGACACTGGCTTTGTTCGCAGGATATGCCCAAGCCGATGTGACACCCGATCAGGTGTGGCAGAACTGGCAAGATATGTCGGCCTCGATGGGGCAGACGCTGACGGTCGGCTCCACCAAGACCGAGGGCGGGGCGCTGGTTGTCACCGATCTGAAGGCGGTGACCGAAAAAGACGGCTCCAAGATGGAAACCGCGCTGGGCGAGGTGCGGCTGACCGACAAGGGCGACGGCACGGTCGAGATCACCATGTCCGACAGCTATACCGTCGCGATGAACTTTCCGCCCAGCGGCAGTGACCCGGCCAAAAGCGCGGAAATTCTGATCAACCAGCCCGGCATGACCATTGTTGCCAGCGGCACGCCAGAGGCGACCGATTACGCTTTCAGCGCGCCCAAGCTGGAACTGACGCTAAGCAAGCTGGACGGCAAGGATGCCGTGGCCGAGGGCACCAATGTGCAGGCCACGCTGGCCAATCTGGCGGGGCACTACCTTGTCGCGCCCGAAGGCACAGGCAAGAAGCTGGACAGTCAGCTTACCGCGGACAGCCTGTCCATCGCGGTCAAGGGCAAAGATCCCGAGAACAGCAGCGATGTTGACCTGACGGCCAGCGTTTCCGACCTGTCGGCCAAGGGAACCAGCACGCTGGCAGGCATGGAGAGCAAAGAGCTTTCCGATGCGCTGAAAGCGGGATTTGCCCTTGACACCACCCTGACCTATGGCGCGGTGGCCTATACGGTCAACGTGGTTGACGCACAGGGGCCCTCCAAGATCGTTGGCAGCTCGCAAGGCGGCAGCCTGCAGCTTGCGATGGATGCGGCGCGGCTGCTGCTGGAAACCCAGGGCAAGGGCGTTCAACTGGCCATGTCTGGCCCGACCATCCCGCTACCCGAAGTCAGCCTTTCCTATGCGGAAAGTGGATTCAAATTCTTGATTCCTGTGGAAAAATCGGAAACGCCGCAAGACTATGGCTTTGCGATCAAACTGGTTGATCTGTCGCTTTCGAATGACATCTGGGGCCTCTTGGATCCGACGGCCCAATTGCCGCATGACCCGGCCACGGTGATCCTTGACACCAAGGGCACCGCAACGCTGACACATGACCTGATGAACCAGACCGAGATGGCGGCGCTGGGCGATGCCCCTCCGGGCCAGTTGAATTCGTTGGATCTGACGCAGATTCTGGCCAAGGTCGCGGGGGCCGAACTGACCGGTGCCGGCGCCTTCACCTTCGACAACACCGACATGACGACCTATCAGGGCGTGCCTGCGCCGACCGGCAAGCTGGACCTCAAGCTGGTGGGCGGCAATGCGCTTCTGGACAAGCTGGTTGCGATGGGGCTGATCAGTTCCGATGATGCGATGGGCGCGCGGATGATGTTGAGCATGTTCGCCAAGGCGGGCACCGGCGAAGACGAGCTGACCTCGACGCTGGAGTTCAAGGACAAGCATTTCTACGCCAACGGCCAGCAGTTGCAGTAAACGGCCCGTCAGGCCAAGACACATCAGGGCCGCCCTGCCGGGGCGGCCTTTTTGCATGACGCGGGTTTGAACAAGATTATCGGTCTGTTTTCACCTCTGCGGTCTTGAAAAACGGGTCACGAGCGTATCCATGTGACAGGCACGCCCAAGGTATCGGGCACGTTCAAGCCGGAGCCAGACCCCATGCGCGACCTGTCATCACTGACCGAGGCTCTTCTGGCCGCCGCCCGCCGCGCCGGGGCCGAAGCCGCCGATGCCATGGCGGTCGAGGGGAGGTCGGTTTCTATCGACATTCGCGCAGGTCGTCTGGAACAGGCCGAGCGTGCCGAGGGGATCGAGGTGGGTCTGCGGGTGCTGATCGGCGGGCAGCAGGCCTGCGTTTCCGCCTCTGATATCTCCTCCGCGACGCTGGAGCGTCTGGCAGAGCGTGCCGTCGCCATGGCCCGCGAGGCGCCATCCGATCCCTTTGTTGGGCTGGCCGCGCCCGAACATCTGGCGCGCGACTGGGACATCGCGGCGCTGGAGCTGTGCGATCCGACCGATGAACCCGCCGCCGCCGCGCTGGAGGCCGATGCCCGCGCGGCAGAGGCCGCTGCTATGGCGCAAAAGGGTATCGTGCAGGTCGAGGCGTCGGCTGGATATTCGGTCCGCCAGTCGCATCTGGCGGCTAGCAACGGTTTTCAGGGCGGCTATGCCCGCACCAGCCACTCGGTTTCCGCCGTCGCCTTCACCGGCACCGGCACGGGGATGGAGCGGGATTATGCCGGAGAGGCGCGGATTTATCAGGCCGACATGCCCGATGCGGGCAGCATCGGCGCGCTGGCGGCAGAGCGCGCCTTGGCGCGTGCCGGGGCGGTGAAGCCAAAGACCGGGCATTTTCCGGTATTGTTCGATGAGCGCATTGCGGCGTCGCTGGTGGGCCATGTGCTGGGGGCGGTGAACGGCGCTGCGATTGCGCGCGGCGCAAGCTGGCTGCGCGATGCCTTGGGTCAGCAGATCCTGCCTGCGGGCCTGTCGATCATCGAAGACCCGCTGCGCGGCCGTGTGTCGGGCAGCCGCCCGTTTGATGCCGAGGGCTTGCCCACAGCGCGCCGCGCCATTGTACAGGACGGTATCCTGACCGGCTGGACACTGGATCTGGCGACGGGGCGGCAGTTGGGCATGGCGTCAACCGCGAATGCGGCGCGCTCTACCTCCTCTCCGCCCTCGCCTGCCACCTCTAACATTGACCTGACGCAAGGCAGCCATAGCCGGGCCGATCTGATCGCGCAGATGGGAACTGGGCTGCTGGTCACCTCGATGATCGGATCGACCATCAACCCGACCACGGGCGATTATTCGCGCGGCGCATCGGGGTTCTGGGTCGAGGGGGGCGAGATTCGCCATCCGGTCAATGAATGCACCATCGCGGGCAACCTGCGTGACATGTTGTTGCGGATCATTCCGGCCAATGATGCGCGGATGCATCTTTCAATCCGCGTGCCTTCGATCCTGATCGACGGGATGACCCTTGCCGGAGCGTGATCTTTCCCTTCTGACCATGGCGGCGCAAGAGGCCGGAAAAATCGCCCTGCGCTATTGGCAGGCCGATCCGCAAGTGTGGGAAAAGCCTGGCCTTGGCCCGGTGACAGAGGCCGATCTGGCGGTGAACGACATGCTTCTGGCGCGGCTGTGCGGCGCGCGTCCCGGTTATGGCTGGCTGTCCGAGGAAAGCACCGATGACGGCAGTCGGCAAGATGCAGAACATCTGTTCATAATCGATCCTATCGATGGAACCCGTGCCTTTATTGCGGGCGAAAATACCTTTGCCGTGTCGCTGGCGGTAGCGCATCGCGGGCAGGTGACGGCGGCGGTGGTCCATTTGCCCGCGCTGGGCCAGACCTATACCGCCCATGTCGGCGGCCCGGCCTTGCGCGATGGGGTGGCGATTCAGGCCTCGGCCTGCGCCAGCGCCACGGCTGCGCGGGTACTGGCCAGCAAGCCCGTTCTGGCGCCGGAGCATTGGCAAGAGGTGCCCGCCTTCGCCCGCCACTTCCGTGCCTCGATCGCCTATCGGCTGGCGCTGGTGGCGGATGGCAGCTTTGACGGGATGCTGAGTTTCCGGCCAAGCTGGGAGTGGGATATTGCCGCGGGCCATCTGATCGCGGCCTGCGCGGGCGCGGTGGTCAGCGATGCGAAGGGGCGGCCAATCCGCTACAATTCCGAGGCGGCCCGCTCGAATGGCATCATCGTTGCCGCTCCGGGCCTTCACGCGGATCTGATCAGCCACCTGCGCGCCTGATCCATTTGCACCTTTGGAAATAGTCCGCAGGGGGCGCGGGGGGCGCG
>CALRKX020000327.1:0-3826 GCA_943368305.1 Erythrobacter sanguineus | reverse complement strand
GAAAAGGGCGCGGTGGTGCTGACCCGCTCGCCAGCCACCTCGGCACGCCGCGAGAATGGCGGCTGGACGGTTGAGACCACAAACAAGCTGACGGGCGAAACCCGGACCTTCCGCGCCAAATGTCTGGTCAATTGCGCCGGGCCCTGGGTTTCGGATGTCATCAACAATGTGGCCGGGTCGAACTCTGCCCGCAATGTGCGCCTGGTCAAGGGCAGCCATATCATCGTGCCGAAATGGTGGGCCGGATCGAACGCCTATCTGGTGCAGAACCATGACAAGCGGGTGATCTTCATCAACCCCTACGAAGGCGACAAGGCGCTGATCGGCACCACAGACATTGCCTGGGAAGGCCGCGCCGAAGATGTGACAATCGCAGAGACCGAGATCGACTATCTGCTGGCGGCCGTGAACCGCTATTTCAAGGAAAAGCTGCGGCGGCAGGATGTGTTGCATTCCTTCTCTGGCGTGCGGCCGCTGTTTGATGATGGCAAGGGCAACCCCTCGGCCGTGACGCGTGACTATGTGTTCGACCTGGACGAAACCGGCGGCGCGCCGATGCTGAACGTCTTTGGCGGCAAGATCACCACCTACCGCGAACTGGCCGAACGCGGCCTGCACCGGCTGAAGCACATCTTCCCGAACATGGGCGGCGACTGGACCCATGGCGCACCCCTTCCGGGAGGTGAAATTCCGAATGCCGACTACGAAACCTTTGCCAATACCCTGCGCGAATCCTATCCGTGGATGCCGCGCGCCTTGGTGCAGCATTATGGTCGCCTGTACGGCGCGCGCACCAAGGATGTGGTGGCAGGTGCCAGCAGTCTTGCCGGACTTGGCCAGCATTTCGGCGGCAATCTTTACGAGGCAGAGGCACGCTATCTGGTTGCCCGCGAATGGGCACAATCGGCGGAAGACATTCTCTGGCGGCGTACCAAGCACCGTCTGCATCTGACCGAAGCCGAACAGGCGGCTTTTGCCACCTGGTTTGCCGGTTCCAACCTTGCCGCCTGAGGGTGCCATGCCGCTGACGCTTTCGCTGAACACCAATCCGCTGGTCAACCGCTTTGCCGACCCGGATGACCTGATCAATACCGTGGCGCGAGATCTGCGCATTCGCGACCTGCAACTGACGCATGAGTTCATCAACCCGTCCTGGCCCGCCCCGGTCATTCGCCGCCTCACGCGGCAGATGGGGGCTGCACTGGCGCGCACGGGTGTGCGCGTGACCAGCGGCATGACCGGGCCTTATGGCCGACTGAACCACTTTGGCCACCCCGACCGCGATGTGCGGCGGTATTATGTCGATTGGTTCAAGACCTTTGCCGACATCACCGCCGATCTGGGCGGCACATCGGTGGGGACGCAATTCGCCATTTTCACCTATCAGGATTTCGACGACCCGAAGCGGCGCGAAGACCTGACGCAGATCGCCATTGATTGCTGGGCAGAGGTGGCCGAGCATGCCAAGGCGGCTGGCCTGCATTATGTCTTCTGGGAACCGATGAGCATTGGCCGGGAATTTGGCGACACCATTGCCGAATGCATGGCGCTGCAAGATCGGCTGACGGCGGCAGATATGGCCGTGCCGATGTGGATGATGGCCGATATCGACCACGGCGATGTGACCAGCGCCAACCCCGATGATTATGATCCTTATGCCTGGGCGCGCGCTGTGCCAAAGGTCAGCCCGATCATCCACATCAAGCAAAGCCTGATGGACAAGGGCGGCCACCGCCCCTTTACCGCCGAGTTCAACGCCAAGGGCAAGATTCACCCCGCGCCCCTACTGGCAGCCTTTGCCCAGGGCGGGGCAGCGGACAATGAAATCTGTCTGGAACTGTCGTTCAAGGAACGCGAACCGAACGACCGTCAGGTCATTCCGCAAATCGCGGAAAGCGTGGCGTTCTGGGCGTCGCATATCGACACCGGCGTGAAAGACCTGAATATCTGAAGGGCCATGAACAGGATAGCAGCATGACCCAGACCTTTGCCTTTGCCACCGCCACCGAAATCCTGTTCGGACGCGGGCAGGCGGTTCAGGCGGCTGCACGCATCGCCGGGTTGGGAAACCGGGTTCTGCTGGTACAGGGCGGCAATCCGGCGCGGTCAGATTGGCTGGCGACGGCACTGTCGGGGTGTGAGGTCACACGGTTTTCGGTGCCGCGAGAGCCGGATGTCGCCTTGGTGCAGGCCGGGGTCGATCTGGCGCGCAAGGCAGAGGTGCAGGTGGTGGTCGCCCTTGGCGGCGGCGCCGTGATTGACGCGGGCAAGGCGATTGCGGCGCTGGTGCCTGCGCCGCGCCCGATGATGGACCATCTGGAGGTGGTGGGCCTTGGCCTGCCGCTGGACCTGGCCCCCCTGCCCTTTGTGGCCCTGCCCACCACCGCAGGCACCGGCGCCGAGGTGACGCGCAACGCCGTGATCGGCGTGCCCGACCATGACCGCAAGGTCAGCCTGCGCGACCTGCGGATGCTTCCTCGTCTGGCGGTCGTGGACCCGGCACTGACGGATGATTGCCCGCGTGGTGTCACGCTGGCTTCGGGCCTTGATGCCATCACGCAGGTGATTGAACCCTATGTATCCACCCGCGCCAACCCGATGACCGATGTGCTGTGCCGCGATGCCATCCCGCGCGGGCTGTTGGCGCTGACCCGGCTGATGGCAGGAGAAGATGCTGCGGCGCGCGATGAAATGGCCTGGGTCAGCCTGTGTGGTGGCATTGCGCTGGCCAATGCCGGGCTTGGCGCCGTGCATGGGCTGGCCGGTCCGTTGGGCGGGTTGACCGGGGCCGCGCATGGGGCGATTTGTGGCGCGCTTCTGCCGCATGTTCTGATGGCCAACCGGGCGGCCGTTGCCGACCCGGCACGGCTGGATCAGGTAGGCCGGTGGATCGGGCAGACCTTCGGACTGGCCGACATTTCGCTGCAAAATGCTGCGCAGCATCTGGCAGCTTGGGCGCGGCAAAACGGGCTGCCGACATTGACAGAAATGGGCATCGGCGGCGTTGCACAATCGGCGGCGGCCGAAGCCGCCAGCGCCTCGTCTTCAATGAAAGCCAACCCTGCGCCGCTGTCGGCTGACACGCTGCGCTGCATCATGGAACAGGCGGGCTGAATGGCGCGGCGTGGCGATCTGGACCCCGAGGAAAGCCTGGCCATCCGCGCCGCCTGGCTGCATTACGCAGGCGGGCTGACGCAGGCCGCGGTGGCGAAACGGCTGGGCCTGCCCTCGGTCAAGGCCCACCGCCTTATTGCAAGGGCGGTGGCGGATGGCGTGGTCAAGGTGTCAATCGACGGGGCCATTGTTGAATGCGCGGAACTGGAAGAGCAACTATGCCAGCGCTTTGGGCTGACACATTGCGAGGTGGCCCCCGATCTGGGCGAGGATGGGCTACCCCTGCGCGCGCTGGGTCTGGCCGGGGCAGCCTTTCTGCGTCGGGAAATCGAGCGCGCCGAGCATGCCGTGATCGGTCTTGGCCACGGTCGCACCCTTGCTGCTGCAGTGCAGCAATTGCCGCGCTTTGATGCGGGCGGCGTGCGCTTCATTTCCTTGCTGGGGGGGCTGACCCGGCACTATGCGGCGAACCCGCATGACGTGATGCACCGTTTGGCCGAGAAAACCGGGGCGCAGGCCTATGTCATGCCTGTGCCATTCTTTGCCAATTCAGCCGAGGATCGCGCGATCCTGTTGGCCCAGCCCGGCGTGCGGGAAATTTTTGATCTGTCGAACGGCGCGGGCCTGAAATTCGTCGGCATCGGCACCGCGGATGCGGGGGCGCAACTGGTCGCCTCTGGCATGATCGAACCGCGCGAGATTGCCGCGATCA
>CALRKX020000326.1:0-3832 GCA_943368305.1 Erythrobacter sanguineus | reverse complement strand
AACGCCTCTACCGCCGCCGCCGCGCTGATGGCACTGTCAACCGACACACCCAGCATCCGCGCGCCTTCCAGCACCAGAAACCCGCGCAGCCGCTTGCCGCCCTGAACGGCATAGCGCATGGCATCGATCACCGGCTGATCATCCAGCTTGGCCAAAGCCGCATCCAGTCGCGCCTGAATGACCAGCACATCCGCAGAAAGAACCGCCTGAAAGCTCACAGCCCCTCCGCCGGGGTGGTGCCAACGGCGCGGCCTTCCTGCACGCGGATCAGCTCTACCTTTTCTTCGGCCGATTTCAGCTTGGCCGCGCAATGCGCCTTGAGTGCCGCACCGCGTTCATAAAGCGCAATCGACTGTTCCAGCGCCACATCCCCACGCTCTAGCTGGCCCACCACCGATTCCAACGCGGCCATTGCTTCTTCGAACGTCATCTCGGCAACGGGTCTTTCTGCGGGCTTGTCAGTCATCATCATTCCTTCAGCGCATCAACATGGGCGGCCACGCTTTTGGCCAACGCATCCAGATCATAACCGCCTTCCAGCACCGAGACCACCCGCCCGCCAGAACGCCGCACCAATTCCCGCGTCAGCCAGCCGAAATCTTCCGCCTGCCACTCCAGCCCGGCCAAAGGGTCATCGGCATGGGCGTCAAATCCAGCGGAAATCAGCAGCAGTTCGGGCTGCCATGTCTCCAGCAGCGGAAACACCTGTGCCTGATAGGCCGCGCGCATCGCCGCCCCGCCGCTACCTTCGCGCAACGGAATATTCAGCATCTGACCCTGCGCGCCCACCTCGCGCGGGCTGCCAGAACCCGGATAAAGCGGCATCTGATGCGACGAGACGAACAGACAGCGCCCCTCGTCCCACAGCAGATCCTGCGTGCCATTGCCGTGATGCACATCGAAATCGACAATGGCCACGCGCGACAGGCTGTGATGGTCCAGCGCCCGCTTTGCGGCAATGGCCACCGTGCCGAAGAGGCAGAACCCCATCGCCCGCGCAGTTTCGGCATGATGGCCCGGCGGGCGGCAGGCCACGAACGCCCGCGACGCCTCGCCCGTCAGAACCGCATCCACCGCCGCGCAGGCGCCGCCCACCGCCCGCATGGCGGCCCGCAATGATCCGGGCGACAGAAAGGTATCACCGTCCAGCATGGCCAGCCCTTCATCCGGCAGCCGCGTTTTCACCCGCTCCAGATAGGCGCGCGGATGGCAGCGCAGAACCTCTGCCTCGTCGGCCATCGGGCAATCGCGCCGTGTTACGGCCAAACCGGCCAGACCCCGTTCGACCGCGCGCAGCCGATCGGCGCATTCGGGATGCCCATAGGGCGCCTCATGTCCAAGACATTCTTCATGTGTGAACACCAGAACCATAGCCGTCTTTCATATTGGCAAAAATATCCCGGGGTCCGGGGCAGCGCCCCGGCGGCGGCACCCCTTAGTCCGGTTGCAGCATATATCCCTCGCCGCGCACGGTTTGCAGATAGCGCGGGGTCTTGGGGTCGTCCTCTATCTTCCGGCGCAGCCTTGTTATCTGCACATCCACCGCGCGCTCTTGGCCGGCGCTGTCATCAGACGGGCTGTCGCCCACCAGCCGGTCGCGGCTGATCGGCACGCCGGGCTGGGCGGCAAAGCTGCGCATCAGGGCGGCCTCGGTCGCGGTCAGGCGCACCATCTCCTGACCGCGCCACAACTCTCCGCGGTCCAGATCATAGCGCACGGCCCCCATATGCAGCACCTTGGGCGCGGTCTGCACGGGCACCACCTGCGGCATCCGGCGCAGGATGGCCCCCACGCGCAGCAACAGCTCTTTCGGCTCGAACGGCTTGACCAGATAGTCATCGGCCCCCGCTTCCAGCCCCTCGATCCGGTTGGCGCTTTCGCCCCGCGCGGTCAGCAGCAGGATCGGCACCGCGCTGGATTTTCGCAGATCGCGGGTCAGGGCGATGCCATCCTCACCCGGCATCATCACGTCCAGCACGATCATGTCGAATTCCAGCCCCGCCAGCAGCCGACGCGCCTGTGCCGCATCGCGGGCGGCAGAGACGAGATAGCCGCTGCGGATCAGGAATTTCTGCAACAGCCCGCGGATACGCTCGTCATCATCAACAATCAGCAGATGGGCCTGCGGGTCAATCATTGCCGCCCCTCCTTCAACCCCTGATATTGCTGGCGCAATTCCGGGTCCATCATCGCCTCCAGCACGGTGCGGAAGCCCTGCACCGCCTGTGGCCCGGCGGCGCGGTAGGCCGCGCGCATCCGCGCCCGCTGCGCATCGGACAACTCACGTTCCAGTGCCCGGCCCTTTTCGGTCAGGAACAGGTGGCGTTCGCGTTTGTCTTTCTTGCCCACCCGCGCCTCGACCAGACCATCATCGAACAGAGTGCGCAACACACGGTTCAGGCTTTGCTTGGTCACGCCCAGAATGGTCAGCAGGTTGCCCACGGTGGTGCCGGGGCTGCGGTGAACAAAATGGATCGCGCGATGATGGGCGCGGCCATAATCCATACCTTCCAGAATGCGGTCCGGGTCGGCGGTAAAGCCACGATAGGCGAAGAACATCGCCTCGATCCCCTTCCTGAGCTGTTCATCCGTCAGGAACAGAAGGCTTTCGCCCCCGGTCGTATTCTCGGCCATACCATCCTCCGTTGGCATGAACTTACGTCAGCCTTGTTGACATTCCAAGTCATGAAAGATAGCGATTCCGCAGTTTGGCGCAACTTTATGTCCGATCCGGACATTGCAAGCGCAACATTCGCAAATTCGGAGACTGTTATGGCTGGCTATGACGATCGGGACGGGTTCATCTGGATGGATGGGCAAATGGTGGAATGGCGCAAGGCGCAGGTGCATATCCTGACCCATGCCCTGCATTATGCGTCCTCGGTATTCGAAGGAGAGCGCTGCTATAATGGCAAGATCTTCAAATCGACCGAGCATTCGCAGCGCCTGCTGAAATCGGGCGAACTGCTGGACATGCCGATCCCCTATACGGTCGAACAGATCAATGCGGCAAAGGACCAGGTTCTGGCAGCCAATGGCCTGACCGATGCCTATGTGCGCGCCGTTGCCTTCCGCGGCGCAGGGGATGAGATGGGTGTGGCCTCGCTTGGCAACCCGGTTCGCCTTGCCATCGCCTGCTGGAGCTGGGGGGCCTATTATGGCGACGCCAAGATGAAGGGCGCCAAGCTGGACATCGCCAAGTGGAAACGGCCCTCACCCGAAACCATTCCCACGGCTGCCAAGGCGGCGGGTCTGTACATGATCTGCACCATGTCGAAACACGCGGCGCAGGCCAAGGGATGTTCGGACGCCCTTTTCTTCGACTATCGCGGCTATGTGGCCGAGGCGACGGGCGCAAACATCTTCTTCGTCAAGGACGGAGAGGTGCATACACCCCTGCCCGACGCGATCCTGAACGGCATCACCCGGCAGACCGTGATCGGCATGCTGCGCGCCAAGGGCATCACCGTGCATGAGCGCCACATCCTGCCCGCCGAACTGGAAGGCTTCCAGCAATGCTGGCTGACCGGCACCGCAGCAGAGGTCACGCCGGTGGGCCAGATCGGCGATTACACCTTTGAAGTGGGCGCTATGACCCGTGACATTTCGAGCGAGTACGAGGCGCTGGTGCGCAGCTAAGGTTTGGGCGGGTGCGGGCCAGCCCTGCACCCGCCTTGGACCTCAGGCCTCTTGCTCACGCTCGATCCGGGCGAACTCTACGGCCTTGCGGTTCTTGTCACTCCGCGTGGCCGGGCGCTGCCACAAGCCATGCCATGCGCTTTCGCTGCGATCCCGCCCAAGCCGCAGGAACTGCTGTAGCCTGCCCTGCCCT
>CALRKX020000325.1:0-3834 GCA_943368305.1 Erythrobacter sanguineus | reverse complement strand
AGACCGCCGCCATAAAGCCAGTTCTTGTAGAACCCGCCAATCGCCACAACGTCGGGGATATAGACGTTGCGCATGAAGGCCAGACCCTGATCGATGATCGAGGAGACGTGGTTCAGACGCTCCATGTTGATCGCGCCGACAGCGCCGGTGGAATGCACGTTGATCGGGCAGGGCACCCCGCCCACCAGCCAGTTGGGGTGCGGGTTCTTGCCGCCAAAGATGGTGTGAATCTTCACTATCTCTTTTTGCAGGTCCAGCGCCTCCAGATAATGGGTGGTCGCCATCAGGTCGGCTTCGGGGGGCAGCAGATAGGCAGGGTTGTCCCAATAGCCGTTCTTGAACAGGCCCAGTTGTCCCGATTCCACGAACGCTTTCAGACGGTTCTGCACATCGCGGAAATAGCCCGGGCTTGAAAGGGGATGGCTGGGGCTGGCCATCTGCTGCAACTCGCTGGTGGCCTTGGGGTCGGCGCGCAGGGCGTTGACCGGGTTCACCCAATCCAGTGCGTGCAGGTGGTAAAAGTGCACCACATGGTCGTGGATCTGCAAGGCAAGTTGCATCAGGTTGCGGATTGAATTGGCGTTGTCGGGGATCGAAATGCTCAAGGCATCTTCGACCGCGCGAACGCTCGTCAGCGCGTGGGTGCCGGTGCAGACGCCGCAGATGCGCTCGGTAAAGGCCCAGGCGTCGCGCGGGTCGCGGCCCTTCAAAATGACCTCCAGCCCCCGCCACATCGTGCCGGTGGAAACCGCGTTGCGGATGATGCCCTGATCATCCACGTTCACCTCGCACCGCATATGCCCTTCGATCCGGGTGACCGGATCGACCACAATGCGCTTGCCTGCTGTATCAAGGGTGAAGCCGTTCGGCGTTGTGATCCCCATGGCTTAACCCTCTACCTTGTCTTGCGTTTTCTTCTGTGCGCGTTTCAGCGCCGAAACTGCGGCATGGGCCACCACGGCCCCGCCTACGACGCCTGCGGTTGTCATGCCGATGGTGTCGGCGTTGGCCTCGATCCCGAATTGCTTGATGTTGGTCAGCCGGTCATAGAACGACCCCTGATCCCAGAACCCATCCTCGGAACAGCCGATGCAGCCATGGCCCGACTGGATCGGAAAACTGGTGCCCTCGTTCCAGCGCACGGTCGAACAGGCGTTGTAGGTGGTCGGCCCCTTGCAACCCATCTTGTATAGGCAATAGCCCTTGCGGGCGTTTTCATCATCCCAATGTTCAACGAACTGGCCGGCGTCGAAATGCGGACGGCGATAGCATTTGTCGTGGATGCGCTGGCCATAAAACATCGCCGGGCGGCCCTGACGGTCCAGTTCGGGCAGGCGGTCAAAGGTCAGCATATAGGTGATCACGCCGGTCATCACCTCGGCAATCGGCGGGCAGCCGGGCACCTTGATGATGGGCTTGTCGGTGATGACCTTGTGCACCGGCGTCGCGCGGGTCGGGTTGGGGGCGGCGGCCTGAACGCAGCCATAGCTGGCGCAGGCTCCCCAACTGATGATCGCCTTGGCATGTTCGGCGGCCATTTTGAGTTGTTCGACAAACGGCTTGCCGCCGATGATGCAGAACATCCCGTCTTCGTTCAGCGGCGGGTTGCCTTCGACGGCCAGAATGTAGTTGCCCTTGTATTTCTCGATCGTGTCCAGCAGGGCCGCTTCGGCCTGATGCCCGGCGGCGGCCATCAGCGTGTCGTCATAGTCGAGGGAAATCATCGACAGCACGACATCCTTGGCCAACGGGTGGGCGGCGCGGATGAAACTTTCCGAACAGCAGGTGCATTCAAGACCGTGAACCCAGATCACCGGCGTGCGGGGCTTGGTCTCCATCGCATGCGCGATCTTGGGCACGAAGGCCGGGCCAAGGCCAAGGGCGCTGGCGGTCAGCGAGCAGTATTTCATGAAACTGCGCCGGGTGATCCCCTGACGGCGCATGACCTCGTAGAAGGTTTCGATGCGGGACATGGCTCCTCCGCTTTGACCCGTTTGGCCCGTGAACTCCGGGCAGTGCCCAAGTTTGCAGCAGGTCATCCGCGCGGTATGCGGTAGAGTTCACCGAAAGCAAAGATTCCAAGATTATGTTTTATGCCATATGGTTGCGATGCGTTCTTGCGGCGAATTGATGCGCGGCTACGCAAAGCGGCTGACCAGTCGGGCCGACCTTTGGTCAGCCGCTTTCCATCTGTCCCAAAGCCACCATCGCCTGACCCAGCGCCAGCCCGCCATCATTCGCGGGCACTTCGCGGTGGACCAGAACAGGCAGCCCATGCAGCGCCGTCAGCGTGGCGGTCAGCAGCCGGGCGTTCTGGAAACATCCCCCCGACAGGGCGACCGCGTGGGCCTGACCGCTGTCCACCAGTGCCCGTGCTTCGGCGGCAAAGGCCTGCGCCAGCCCGTCGTGAAAGCGGGCAGCGATCGTGGCGGGGGGAACGCCCTTTGCCATGTCTTGTACAAGTGTGCGGATCATCGGCGCAGGGTCCAGCCCCGGCCCGAAGGCATAGCCATCGCCGGGCGGGCCCGCCAGAGCCTCCAGTCGCATCGCAGCCTCGCCCTCATAGCTTTGGGTGTCGGCGACGATGCCCAGAATGGCGGCCACCGCATCAAACAGCCGCCCCGCGCTGGAGGACATGGGCGCATTCACCTCGCGTGCCGTCGCGGCGCGAAGGGTCTCGCGTGGCAGGTCGGGGAACAGAGCGTCGGCCACCTCGGCCAGCCCCGCCTGATCCAGCCGCATCAGCGCATTGCGCCATGGCTGACGGCTGGCCATGTCGCCCCCAGCCAGGGGGGCGGGTTTCAGATGCGATATGCGCTGAAAGTCCTTGTAATTACCCAGTAAAACCTCACCACCCCAGATCGTTCCGTCATCGCCCAGCCCCAACCCGTCCAGCACAATTCCCGCCACCGGCCCGCCGTTCAGCGGCCACAGGTTCTCGGCCAGACAGGCGGCAAGATGGGCATGGTGATGCTGCACGCGGATCACCGGCAGGCCCATGCCCTCTGCCTCGCGCGTGGCGCGATATCCGGGGTGAAGGTCGCAGGCCACCACCTGTGGATGATGATCGAACAGGGCAGAGCAATCGGCGATGGCCTTGGTGAATTCCTCGGCGCACAAAACATCGTCCAGATCGCCCAAATGATGCGACAGCATGGCCTGACCGTTCTTGACCAGACAGATTGCCCCCTTCATCTGCCCGCCAACCGCCAGAACCTGCGCCGTAGGAAGCCCCGGTGGCAGGGGCAGCGTGCCAGGCACGCGGCCGCGGGCGCGGCGTAGAACCATGCGGGGCGTGGCGCGCTCTACCCCGTCATCCAGCCGCCGCGCGATGTCGCGGTCGTGCATCAGGAAAGCGTCGGCAAAGGCCGAGAGTTTCGCGCGCGCCTCGTCATTGCCGATCACCTGCGGCTCTCCTGACAGGTTGCCCGATGTCATCACCAGAACCCCGCCAAAAGCGGCCAACAACAGGTGGTGCAGCGGCGTATAAGGCAGCATCACGCCCAGTTGGGCCATTCCGGGGGCGACCTCATCCGGCAAGGTTCCAAGCGAGGGCATCAACACCACCGGCGCGGCAGGATCGCGCAGCAGGGACAGGTCCGCCGTGGCCAGATACGCAACTTTGGCCAGCTCCGGCTCGGTTCCCATCAACGCAAAGGGCTTGAACGGGCGCCGTTTGCGGGCGCGCAACATTGCCAAAGCCTGTGGATTGCGCGCGTCGCAGGCCAGATGAAAACCGCCCAACCCCTTGACCGCGATAATCCTCCCTTCGCGCAGCGCCTCTGCTGCAAGGGCAGTTGCCTCCCCCGAAACCTGCTGACCGCTAGCTTCATA
>CALRKX020000324.1:0-3838 GCA_943368305.1 Erythrobacter sanguineus | reverse complement strand
CAGCTTCAGGTTCGGAGCGATGTCATAGGCCAGCCCAAAGGTGGCAATGTCTTGCTGGCCGTCCTGAAAATCGCGCCCGTCAACCGTATAGGTTGTCGAACGGTCCAGCCCGATGGTTTCGGTTGCCGGGCCGCCGTTGATCCACGGAATCCCCCAGTCAGGCATTCCCTTGATTTCCAGATGATAGGCATCCAGCGACAGGGTCAGCCGGTCGTTCACGTCGTATTCCGCCCCGAATGACAGGCCCAGCCGGTCATCGGTAATGCCATCGCGGCCCGCCACCTCAGCCGTCTGCGCCATTGCCGTCACGCGGGTCCGGAACCGCTCGTCCCAGACCTTGTTCCAATCCACCGTCTGCCGCGCCAGCCCATAGGCGCCCAGTGTCGTTTCGGTCTTCACGAAATCCTCTTGCTGCGGCTTCTTGGTGACCACATTCACCGCGCCGCCCGTAGTGCCACGGCCTGCAATCGAGCCGGACGGCCCCTTGGTGATCTCGACCTGTTCGGTGTTGAACGTCTCGCGCAGGTTGGCACCGGCGTCGCGGATGCCATCGATGTAAACGTCATTGGTCGCCTTGAATCCGCGGATGAACAGCACATCGCCAAAGGCATTGCCGCCCTCGCCCGTGCCCAGCGTCAGCCCCGGCGTGGTGCGTGCCAGTTCGCGGACCGAGGTGGCGTTCTTGTCGGCCAGCACCTCTGCCGTCACCGCATTCACTGTGCGGGCGGTTTCCGACAAAGGTTGGCGCAGCAATGAGTTGCCCGATGACACCGCACGATAGCCCGCTGCCGCATCGGCAAAGGGCGAAAGCCCGTTCTGGCCGGCAGCAGGCGCGTTCGTGGATGCATTCGCGCTTTCCACCGGCGCAGGCGCCGGAGTGGCCGCTGCACTTGCCGCCGGGGCTGCGCTTGCCTTCTTGGCGGTCTTTTTGCGCCCCACCGTTTCGGGCGGTGCCGCAGTTTCCACATTCACCGTTGGCAGCAGGATAACCCCGTCCTGCGCCTCTTGCGCCATGCCGGGCAGGGCGGAGGTGATCATGGCAGCCGTGGCCAAAGCAATGGTCTTGCGGTTGCTGTCGGGCGCGCTTGCAGCGCGGTTGACCTGCCTCAAAGAGACAGGGCGCGAAATCATGGTCATCATATCCCCCGTGCGAAGTCATCGCATGCGATTGCGTTTGCTTCGGTGGCTTGACCGCCTTGGAGGTTGGCTTCCGTTCTTGCGCTTTAGAATTGCTGACTAAATAAGTCAACAACTCAGAATCAGTTTTTGGTGGCTTGATCAGCGCGACAATGCCAGCAGGCCTGCCACATCCAGATGGGCCTCCATATGCACGGCCAGTTGGTCAAGGCAGGCCTCGACTGCGGCGCCATAGGCCAGATCAGAGGGCGCGGCCCCCATGGTCTGCAAAAACGCGGCGCGGAAATTGTCGGCCGAAAACATGCCATGCAGATAGGTGCCCTGCACCCGGCCATCGGGGCTGCTGGCACCCTCTGGCTGGCCGTCCAGCAGGGCGAAAGGCCGGGCGCAATCGGGGCCCGTGCTGCGCCCGATGTGAATCTCATAGCCTTCAATCGCCTGCCCGGTCGCCGCATGGCGCGCGGTCACCCGCGTCACCCGCTTGTCGCCGGTCATCACGGTGTCGATGTCCAGATAGCCCAGCCCCTCGGTTTCCCCTGCCGGGCCTTCAATGCCATCCGGGTCGGCAATGCAGTGCCCCAGCATCTGATAGCCTCCGCAGATCCCCAAAATACGCCCGCCCTGCCGGTGATGCGCCTTAAGGTCGATGTCCCAGCCTTGCGCGCGCAGAAAGGCCAGATCGCCCCGTGTTGATTTTGATCCCGGCAGAATGACCAGATCGCAGTCAGGCAACGGCTGGCCCGCCCGCACCATGGTCAGCGTCACGCCCGGCTCCTGCGCCACAGGGTCCAGATCGTCAAAATTCGCGATCCGCGACAGGACCGGCACGGCAATGCTGAACGCGCCAGATCCATGGTGGGCCGGAATATCCAGCGCATCCTCGGCAGGCAGGCGATGGGCTTCGGGGAAGTAGGGTAACACGCCAAACCCGCGCCAGCCGGTGCGCGCTGCAATCAGCCGGTCACCCTCGGCAAACAGCGTCACGTCGCCGCGGAACTTGTTGATCAGATAGCCCGCAATCATCGCCGCATCCTCGGGGTCCAGTACGGCCTGGGTGCCGATCATCTGCGCAATCACGCCACCCCGGTCGATGTCGCCTACCAGAACCACCGGCACATCCGCCGCCCGGGCAAAGCCCATGTTGGCAATGTCGCCCGCCCGCAGGTTCACCTCGGCCGGGCTGCCTGCCCCCTCGACGATCACCAGATCATGCTGCGCAGCAAGATGCTGAAAACTCTGCAAAACCGGCGTCATCAACTGCGGCTTCAGCGCGGCATAGTCCCGCGCCTTGACCGTGGTCAACCGCTTGCCCTGCACCACGACCTGGCTGCCGACCTCGCTTTCGGGCTTCAGCAGGATCGGGTTCATATGCACCGAAGGTGGCAACCCGCAGGCCTGCGCCTGCAAGGCCTGCGCCCGGCCAATCTCGCCGCCATCGACGGTGACCGCCGCGTTGTTCGACATGTTCTGCGGCTTGAACGGCGCCACCGACAGCCCGCGCAACCGCGCCGCCCGGCACAGCCCCGCCACGATCAGCGACTTGCCGACATTCGACCCCGCCCCCTGAATCATCAGGGCTGTCATCGCGGTATCCCCCCGTTGCGCGGGCTGACGCTGCGGAAGCCTCCGGCGGGGATATTTTCTTCCAGTATGAAAGCCACAACCCCGCAAGCTGAGATGAGTCGGCACCGCGCCTCGGGCCGGTTTCCCGGGGGAGGCGCGGCGCTTTCACACTGGGCGGTCATCGGGGTCCCCCCCTGTACCGCTTTTCCACTTTGACGCATCAGGGTTAACACTTCGTTGATTTCATACTGGAAGAAAATATCCCGGGGGTGAGGCGCGGCACGCGCCGAGGGGGCAGCGCCCCCTTTGCAGCGTTCAGAACTCCACCCCCGGCTGGGCCTTGATGCCCGACCGGAACGGATGTTTGACCAGTGTCATCTCGGTCACCAGATCGGCCAGTGCGATCAGCTCTTCCTTGGCGTTGCGCCCGGTCAGCACCACATGGGTCAGGGGCGGCTTTTCGGCGCGTAGGAAGGCCACCACCTCGTCCACGTCCAGATAATCATAGCGGAGTGCTATGTTGATCTCATCCAGCAGCACCAGCCGGATCGCCGGGTCGCGGATCAGCTCCCTGGCTTTTTCCCAGCCCTTCCGCGCCATGGCGATGTCGCGGGCGCGGTCCTGGGTTTCCCAGGTAAAGCCCTCGCCCATGGCATGAAACTGGCACAGGTCGGCAAAGTTGGTCTCGATCAGCCGGCGCTCGCCAGTATCCCAGGCGCCCTTGATGAACTGCACCACAGCGCAAGGCATTTCATGTGCGATACAGCGCAAGATCATGCCAAACCCCGAGGATGACTTGCCTTTTCCTGCGCCGGTATGAACGATGATCAGACCTTTTTCGCCCTCTTTCGTTGCCATGATCTTGTCGCGCGCGGCTTTCTTCTTGGCCATCTTGGCGGTGTGCCGGGCGTCCCCTGCTGCGGTGCCGGTTTCGGAAATGTCGCTGTCGGTGGTCATCGGGGCGGTCCTGTCCTTGACTCTGTCATGGCTTCTGCCACAGGTAGCACCAAAGGCGCTGGTGCTTGTCGTAGGGCAGGCGAAAAGGGAATGCGACAGCTTTTTCGACCCATCCGGGCGGGGAAGCGAAGCGCAGCCGCCCCCGCGACCGTGACCGGAAAGGTCTGTCCGATCCACTGTT
>CALRKX020000323.1:0-3840 GCA_943368305.1 Erythrobacter sanguineus | reverse complement strand
TGGCGGGCTGAACCCGCGCCACATCGGTCACGATCATGCCGCCAAGGATGCCGGGCACGTTGACCCGCGCTCGCGCCTCCTCAGCCCCGATCTCGAATGTGCGCTGATCCTCGCCCCAATGGCGGCGATGGGCGACCTCGGCCTTAAGCCGCTGCAATTGCGCGGGGTTGGTCGCCACCATCAGCTCATCAGTGGGCAGGATGTCGGCATCGATCCCCTCTTCTGCCGCCACGCGGATCACCTCGGCCACGGTGCCGTTCATCGCCTGCACCATCTGGCGCACCGGGCCTTCGCCCTTGTCCGCAGCATAGCGGGCATGGTTCCAGGCGAACCCGCCCGACAGCCAGCCGCCATTCCGCCCCGAGGCACCAAAGCCCGCGAATTCCTTTTCAATGACCATGATGTTCAGGCCGGGATCGGCCTTTTTCAGATAATAGGCCGACCACAGGCCGGTATAGCCCGCCCCGATGATCGCCACATCCACTGTGGCATCACCGGCCAACGCCTTCCTGCGCGTCTTGGGCAGGCCGATGTCGGCATACCAGAATGAAATGTCACCGATCTTCCTGGGCTGAGTCATGTCGCACCTTTTGGTTGTCGAATGATTGGCGCGGGGTTTGATCAAACGCAAGGATCAGACGGCAATTTCCCCTTCCAGCCACTTGCGGAACGACACAAGCGGCGCGCGGGCGGGCGTTGTATCGGGCCAGACCAGATAATACGACCCCAGCGCCTTGACCGGGCCACCCCAGACCGGCACCAACCGCCCCTCGGCCAGTTCGCGCGCAATCAGAAAGCGCGGCATCAGCACCAGCCCAAGGCCGTGGATGGCCGCTTGGCTCATGGTGGAAAACTGGTCGAACAGCATCGCGGGCGGGCGGGTTCCGGCCTCGCCATGATAGGCAAGCCAGCGCCCCCAGTCGCCGGGGCGGCTTTCCAGTTGCAACAGCGGATGGTGCAGGATGTCCGCTGCGCGGCTGAGTGGGGCGGACAGGAACCCGGGGGCCGTTACGGCGATCAGCTCTTCATCCATCAGTTTCAGGTATTCGACACCGGGCCAGTCCTGCCGGCCATAATGGATGGCCGCATCAAAAGCGGTGGTGGCGAAATCAAAGGGTTTCAGGCGGGTGGACAGGTTTACTGTCACTTCGGCATGGGCTTGGGCGAACCGGGCCAGACGCGGGGCCAGCCAGTTCACGCCGAAGGCGGGCAAGATCGCCAGATTGAGGCTGCCACCCGTCGGGTTCGCCCGCAACGTCAACGAGGCTTGAGACAAGGTTTGCAAGGCCCGCCGCGCCTCTGCCACGAAATCCAGCGCGGCGGGGGTCAGGCGCAGGCGGTGCTTGTCGCGGATCAACAGCGCCACGCCCAACTGCCCCTCCAGCACCTGCAACTGACGGCTGATCGCCCCTTGCGTCAGGTTCAGCTCGGCCGCAGCCGCCGAAGCCGTGCCAAGACGCGCCACCGCCTCCAACGCCAGAAGCGAGGGGACCGAGGGCAGATAGCGGCGCGCGAACATGAGTTTTCCTGATATCCTGTTGCGGTGGTTTCGTTGGATCATGCACCAGAATCGTGCGATACGCACCCCATACCATGACATTTCCACGGCGGAGGCAGAAATGGCCGACAAACCCAAGCTGAAAGCAAAAGACGCCCCCGATCTGGGCCGGTTCGACTGGGAAGACCCCTTCCGGCTGGACGCACAACTGACCGAGGAAGAGCGTGCCCTGCGCGACGGTGCCCGCGCCTATGCGCAGGAAAAGCTGCAACCCCGCATCATCAAGGCCTTTGCCGAGGAATCGACCGACCCCGCCATTTTCCGCGAGATGGGCGAAATGGGCCTGTTGGGCGTGACCGTGCCCGAGGAATACGGTGGCCTTGGTGCAAGCTACGTCGCCTATGGCCTGATCGCGCGCGAAGTAGAGCGGGTGGATTCCGGCTATCGCAGCATGATGTCGGTGCAGTCGTCCTTGGTGATGTATCCGATCTATGCCTATGGCAGCGAAGATCAGCGCAAGAAATACCTGCCGAAACTGGCAAGCGGCGAATGGATCGGCTGCTTTGGCCTGACCGAACCGGACGCCGGCTCTGACCCGGCGGGCATGAAGACCGTGGCGAAGAAAACCGCGGGTGGCTATGTGCTGAACGGGTCCAAGATGTGGATTTCCAACGCCCCCATCGCCGATGTCTTCGTGGTCTGGGCCAAATCTGACGCGCATGGCGGCAAGATCCGCGGCTTTGTGCTGGACAAGGGCACCAAAGGCCTGTCGGCCCCGAAAATCGGTGGCAAGCTGTCGCTGCGCGCCTCGATCACCGGCGAGATTGTGATGGAGAATGTGGAAGTCGGCGAAGACGCGCTGTTGCCGCATGTCGAGGGGCTGAAGGGCCCGTTCGGCTGCCTGAACCGGGCGCGCTATGGCATTTCCTGGGGTGTGATGGGCGCGGCAGAGTTCTGCCTGGCGGCCGCACGGCAGTATGGGTTGGACCGCAAACAGTTCAACAAACCCATCGCGCAGACCCAGCTTTTCCAGTTGAAACTGGCCAACATGCTGACCGAGATTTCGCTGGGCCTGCAAGCCAGCCTGCAAGTCGGTCGCCTTTTGGATGACGCGAATGCAGCGCCCGAGATGATCTCGATCGTCAAGCGCAACAACTGCGGCAAGGCGCTGGATATTGCCCGCTGGTCGCGCGACATGCACGGCGGCAACGGGATTTCCGAAGAGTTTCAGGTCATCCGCCATATGGTGAACCTGGAAACCGTGAACACCTATGAAGGCACACATGACGTTCACGCACTGATCCTGGGCCGCGCGATCACCGGGTTGCAGGCGTTCTTCTAAGCCAGTTGCCCTGCATGAAAACAGGCCCGCGCCAATGGTGCGGGCCTTCGCTTATGTGATGCGCCCGCCCTTTCCCTTCCCCCGGCCCTCGCCTAGTGTCCCGGCCATGAGTCTGACCCCTGCCCTTGAGGAAATGCGCGCCCTGCTGGGCGACCGGCTGTCCACCGCAGCGCCGGTGCTGGCCCATCATGCGCAAAGCGAAAGCCATGTGACAGGCCGCGCGCCCGATGCCGTGGCCTTTCCGCGATCAACCGAAGACGTGGCGGCGCTGGCGCGGATTTCTGCGGCCCATGGCGTGCCGCTTGTGGGTTGGGGGGCCGGCACCTCGCTGGAAGGGCATGCTTTGGCCATTCAGGGCGGCGTGACGGTGGATTTCCGCGACATGGCAGCGGTGCTGGAGATGCGGGCCGAAGACCGCATCGCGCGGGTTCAACCGGGCATCACCCGCATGGCGCTGAACGCCTGGCTGCGTGATACGGGTCTGTTCTTTCCGGTTGATCCGGGTGCCGATGCTAGCCTTGGCGGCATGGCAGCCACGCGGGCCAGCGGCACGGCGGCGGTGGGATATGGCACGATGCGCGACAACGTGCTGGGGCTGACAGTCGTGCTGGCGGGGGGCGAGGTGATCCGCACCGGAAGCCAGGCGCCGAAATCCTCGGCAGGGTATGACCTGACGGGGCTGTTCGTCGGTTCCGAAGGCACGCTTGGCCTGATTACCGAACTGACCTTGCGCCTGTCGGGCCAGCCAGAGGCAGTTTCGGCGGCAACCTGCGGCTTTCCCACCATGGCAGCGGCGGTGGATTGTGTGATTGCCACGATGCAGATGGGCATTCCCATGGCGCGGATCGAATTTCTCGATCCTGCGACCGTGGCGGCCTGCAATGCCTTTTCCGGCATGACCCTGCCGGAAACTCCGTTGCTGGCGGTGGAGTTTCACGGCTCTGCCGCAGGCGTGCAGGAACAGGCCGAACGGTTTGGAGAGATTGCAGCGGGTTTTGGG
>CALRKX020000322.1:0-3842 GCA_943368305.1 Erythrobacter sanguineus | reverse complement strand
CGCGCCATCGCGTCATAAATCGCGGTATCGCCGTGCGGGTGATAGTTGCCCATCACGTCGCCGGAAATCTTGGCCGATTTGCGGAATCCGCCAGTCGCCGTCAGCCGCAGTTCGCGCATGGCATAAAGGATGCGGCGGTGAACCGGCTTCAGCCCGTCGCGCGCATCGGGCAGGGCGCGGTGCATGATGGTGGACAGCGCATAGGTCAGATACCGCTCGCCAATGGCGCGCGACAGGGGCTCGGCGACCAGATTGGCGGAAAGCTCCGGCTCGTCAGGGGTATCTATGGGGGTATCGGACATGGGTGCTGTCTAAGGCGTGGTTGCGGGTCGGTCCAGTGGGATTTTCCAGCGGCGTCAGGTGGGAAAAATCGCAAGGAATTCTCCCACCGCGGCCCCCGAATCGTGATAGGCCGTGATTCATAGTGAGTTAAAGAGATTGATCCCATGTTCAGGCTGATGGCACTTCTTGGCGCAGGCATTTATCTGGCGATGCTGGTCGGGGGAACAGATCGTGGGCAGCTGCGGTTTGGCCTGATGCCGCAACCCGAAGCGGCGCCCCCGGCGATCATTGCGGCTGTAGAACCAGCGCCCGCTGCCACACCTGAAGTACAGGCAGAGACTGCCGCCTTCGTGCCAAGTCAACCCGTCATGGTGGCCCCGGCGGTCGAGGTTGCGCCGGCCGAAGCCGTGTTGCCGGACGCCCCGGCAGAGACCGCTGCCGTGATCCAGTACATCAACACCAACGCCAAGCTGCGCGAAGGGCCGGGAACCGATTTTGCGGTTCTGGGCCGGCTGGCGGCGGGCGAGGCGGTTCAGGTGGTGGACAGCACGACAGACGGCTGGACCCGTGTCCGGATAGAGGGCGACGGTGGCGAAGGCTTTGTCGCGACGCGACTTTTGTCGCAATAGGGCTTTCCGCCTGCCCTGCCCCCGCTTAGGAAAGCGGGAAAACGCAGGAGGCGGGCGTGGAATCACGGTCAGTTCTGATCACCGGGTGTTCGTCGGGCATTGGCCTTGATGCGGCGCGCGGGCTGAAGGCGCGCGGCTGGCGGGTATTTGCCACCTGTCGGCAAGAGGCCGATTGCGAGCGGTTGCGGGCCGAGGGGCTGGAAAGTTTCCGTCTGGACTACGCCGATGAGGCCAGCATCGAGGCGGCGGTGGCCGAGATGATCGCACGCACCGGCGGGCGGCTGGACGCGCTGTTCAACAACGGGGCCTTTGCCTGCCCCGGCGCGGTTGAAGACCTGCCACGCGGGGCCCTGCGCGAGATTTTCGAGGTCAATCTGTTCGGTTATCACGACCTGACGCGGCGGATCATTCCCTTGATGCGGGCGCAGGGGCATGGCCGGGTGGTCAATTGTTCGTCCGTGCTGGGTCTGGTGGGGGCCAAATGGCGCGGGGCCTATGTGGCGACCAAGTTCGCGATGGAGGGGCTGACCGACACCCTGCGGCTGGAAATGCGCGGGACGGGGCTGGATTTCATTCTGATTGAGCCGGGGCCGATCGGTACGATGATCCGACAAAACTCGATCCCGCATTTTGAAAAGTGGATCGACTGGAAGAATTCTGCGCGGGCTGATGAATATCAGACCCTGTTGGGGCGGCTGTATGAAAGCCGGGGGCCGGACCGGTTTCAACTGGGGCCAGAGGCGGTGACTGCCAAGCTGATCCACGCGCTGGAAAGCCCAAGGCCAAAGGCGCGGTATTATGTGACAACGCCCACCTATATCGCGGGCTGGCTGAAGCGGCTTTTGCCGACGCGGGCGCAGGATTGGTTTCTGACCAAAGGCTAGGGCGGGGGCAGCCCCCGCACCCTCGGGATATTTATGCCAAGATGAACAGGGGAAGGGGCAGGTTGCGCTTTTCCCGGCCGGCTTCCCGCTTTAGAAGCGGGGCAAAGCGAATGGGAGCTGGCGATGGCGGCGAAAAAACCTGTTGTCTTGTGCATTCTGGATGGCTGGGGCATTGGTCCCGACCCGGCGGTGTCGGCCCCGGCGCAAGGATTTGTGCCGAACTTCAACCGCATCTGGGCTGATTGCCCGCATTCCACGCTGACCACCTTTGGCCCCGATGTCGGCCTGCCCACCGGGCAGATGGGCAATTCCGAGGTGGGCCATACCAATATCGGCGCGGGCCGGGTGGTGGCGATGGATCTTGGCGCGATTGATCTGGCGGTTGAGGATGGCAGCTTTGCGCTGAACCCGGCGCTGCTGAGCTATGCCGCGAAGGTCAAGGCAGCGGGCGGCGTGGCGCATCTGATGGGCGTGGTGTCGAACGGCGGGGTGCATGGCCACATCAGCCATATCATCGCAGCTTGCCGGGCGATTACCGCGTTGGGCGTGCCGGTCTGGCTGCATGCCATCACCGACGGGCGCGACGTGGCTCCATCCTCGGCCATCACATTCGTTGCCGATCTGGAGGCCCATATGCCGGTGGGTGCGCGGGTGGCAACCGTGATTGGCCGCTATTGGGCAATGGACCGGGATACCCGCTGGGAGCGGGTGGAGCGGGCCTGGCGGGCGATGGTGCTGGCCGAGGGCGAGACTGCCGACACGGCGCTGGCGGCGGTTGAGCGGTCTTATGCCAAGGAAGAGATGGATGAGTTCATCGCCCCCACGGTGATCGGCGGGTACAAAGGTGCGAAGGATGGTGACGGCTATTTCTGCCTGAACTTCCGGGCCGACCGGGCGCGGGAGATTCTGGCGGCGCTGGCCGATCCGGCCTTTGACGGCTTTGCGCGGGCGGTTTTGCCGAAATGGTCGGCGCTGCTGGGGATGGTGGAATATTCCACCGCCCATAATGCCTATATGGCGACGGCCTACCCCAAGCGCGACATCGTGAACACACTGGGCGAATGGGTGGCCAAGCAGGGGCTGACGCAGTTCCGGTTGGCCGAGACCGAGAAATATCCGCATGTCACCTTTTTCCTGAACGGGGGGCGCGAGGTGCCGTTCCTGGGCGAAGAGCGGGCAATGCCGAAATCGCCCAAGGTGGCGACCTATGATCTGCAACCCGAGATGAGCTCGGTCGAGGTGTCGGACCGGCTGGTCGAGGCGATCGAGCGCGGGTTCGACCTGATTGTGGTCAATTATGCCAACCCCGACATGGTGGGTCATACCGGCAGCCTGCCCGCCGCTGTCAAGGCGGTGGAAGCGGTCGATATTGGTCTGGGCCGGGCGCTGGCGGCACTGGGCAAGGCGGGTGGCGCGATGGTGGTGATTGCCGATCATGGCAATTGCGAGGTGATGGTCGATCCGGTGACGGGCGGGCCGCATACCGCGCATACCACCAACCCGGTGCCGGTTATTCTGGTGGGCGGCCCGGTGGGGGCGCATTTGCGCGAAGGGGGGCGGCTTTCGGATGTGGCGCCGACGGTGCTGGAACTGATGGGCGTGCCGCAACCGCCTGAAATGACGGGGCAAAGCCTGATCACCAAATGATCCTGCGCGCCGTTGCCCTTGCCTTGTGCCTTGCCCTGACCGCCCCGGCGGCACAGGCTGATGTTGCCGAAGAGGCGGCGGCGGCCTCGGACAATCTGGCGCAGGCAGTCGAGGCACTGGAGCAGGCCGACAGCGCGAAAGACCGGATCGCGGCGCTGACCCAGACCATCCGCGCCTATGAACAGGGGCTGGCCGCGATGCGCCAATCGATGCGGCAGGCAGAGTTGCGCAAATCAGAGCTGGATGCCCGGCTGGAGGCCAAGCGCGATGACGTGGCGCAGTTGCTGGGCGTTCTGTCGGGGATCGAGGCCGAGCCGGGACCGATGCTGCTGATGCACCCTGATGGCCCGTTGGGCACAGTGCGGTCGGGCATGGTGTTGTCGGATGTGACGCCCGCCTT
>CALRKX020000321.1:0-3850 GCA_943368305.1 Erythrobacter sanguineus | reverse complement strand
GAGCTGCTGAAAGGCATGGGCCACCTGATCCTGCCCCCCGATCTGATCGGAAATCTCGGCCCTGCAGTGACCTCTGGCCGATCAATCCTGATGTATGGCCCGCCCGGCAACGGTAAATCCTCTATCTCGAACGGCATCCGCGCCGCTTTGGGCGACAAGATCTATGTGCCAAGGGCGATCGAATATTCCGGTCAGGTGATCACCGTTTACGATCCGATCGTGCATTCCAAGGCCGAAGAGCCGGTGGATGACCCCACCGTCCTGCGCCGCACCGGCGCGCGCTATGATGCGCGCTATGTCTATTGCGAGCGTCCCAGCGTGATCACCGGCGGCGAACTTACGCTCGACATGCTCGACCTCAAGTATAACCCGACGGCACGGACCTATCAGGCACCGCTGCAGCTCAAGGCGACCGGCGGCATCTTCATCATCGACGACCTTGGCCGCCAATCCGAGCCGCCACAGAAAATCGTCAACCGCTGGATCGTGCCGCTGGAAGAGGCGCGCGACATTCTGGCCCTGCAATCGGGCGAGAAATTCACCGTGCCTTTTGACACGCTGGTGATCTTCTCCACCAACTTCCACCCCAATGAAATCTTTGACGGCGCGGCCCTGCGGCGGATTTTCTTCAAGATCAAGATTGATGGCCCCAATCAGGAAATGTTCCTGAAAATCTTTGCCATGATCGCCAAGAAAAAGAAGATGCCGCTGAACGAAGCCGCCCTGCTGCACCTGTTGAAAACCAAATATCCCACCATCAACAACAACTTCGCCAATTATCAGCCGGTCTTCCTGATCGACCAGATGATCGCGATGTGCGAGTTTGAGGGCATCCCGAACCAGATGACCCCCGATCTGATCGACCGGGCCTGGGGCAACATGTTCGTGCGCGACGAGAAGATCGCCAAATAAGCGGCCGTCAGTTCACTCCAGCCGTTCGGCCTGGGTGGACTGGTGGCGCAGCACGCTGCCATCCTTGTTCAAAAGGTCCAGCTCGGTCCGCAGCGCGATCAGGCGCACCGGGTCCAGCCACAGGTCACCTTTCACAAAGGCCACATCCTTGCGGTAAAAGGTCCGCGTCAGGCGGATCGTGCGATAAGGGCATTCGCCCACCATGACGGTTTCCTCGCCATGCGACACATAGGTGGCGCGCAGCACATCGCTTTGCCTGCCATCGACAATCGCCTCGACCGTCACCTCTTTGCCAACCGGCAGCACCTCGACCGGCAGCAGCGGCTGCGCGCCCCAATCCATCGACATCGCATTGGCGCCGGTGCTTTGTTGCAACGGGTAAAGGCCGCGTGCGGCCCGCACCCGGCTTTCCTTGCCCTCGGCCATGGCGGTGTAATCCAGCACACCATCCTTGACTGAAATCTGGGTCAGCACGGCCCCGCCGGCGAAATGAACCGCCGTGGCCAGTTGCCCCTCGGGCAAACAGCCCGCCACCGCCTGCCCTGCCCCAAGACCCAGAACCGCCGCCAAGACCAACCGCATCGTCATCCCCCGAACCACCGCACGCCCTGTTCCGTCACCACCGCATCCAGCCTCTGGTCGGTCGCTTCAATCGGCACCGCATCCATTTCCTGCGCGGCAAAGGCGAACCCCACCGCCAGCGTCGGGCGCCGGGCCCGCAACCCTTCCAGCGTACGGTCATAAAAGCCGCCGCCATAGCCCAGCCGGTAACCCAGTGCATCAAAGGCCACCATCGGCACAATCACCACCTCGGGCTCGACCCACAGCCCTTCGGCGGGAATAAACGCGCCGAATTCGCCCGCCACCATCGCGCAGCCGGGTGACCATTCGCGGAACTTTACCGGCTGCCCTGCCCCCAGAATAACCGGCACACCCACCGCGCCCTGATGCGCCGCCATCGCGGGCAAGGGGTCAATCTCGGTCCGCATCGCCATATATCCGGCCAGCGGCTTGCCGCCGTGAGCCGCCAGAAAATCGGCCAGTATTTCAGCGGCTTGCCCCTGCCCCTTGGCAAAGGCCTCTTTCCTTGCGGCAAAGCCCGCCTTGCGGGCCGCCGCCTTCAGCGTCGTCAGATCGGTCATAACATCAGCCATGTCGCAAGACCCAGAAAGGCCAGATACCCCATCACATCCGTCAGCGTCGTGACGAACGTCCCCGAAGCCAAAGCAGGGTCCAGGCCCCACCGCTCCAACGAAAGCGGCACAAGAACGCCGCCCATCGCCGCCACGATCTGATTGGTGATCATCGCCAGCCCCAGCACGATGCCCAACCGCACATCGCCGTAAACCACCGCGCCGCCGAAACCAAGGATCAGCGCCAGCCCCAGCCCGTTCATTACTCCCGCGCCCAATTCACGCAGTACGACGCGCTTGGCGTTCGAGGCCGTCAGGTCGCGCGTCGCCAGCGCCCGCACCGCCACGGCCAGCGATTGCGTTCCGCCGATCCCGCCGGTCGACGAAACAATCGGCATCACCGCAGCCAGCGACACAATCGCCGCAATCGTTGATTCGAACTGCGAAATCACGAAGGCGGAAATTGACGCCGTGAACAGGTTCACCACCAGCCAGGGCAACCGCTGCTTCACCGTCTCCAGCGCGCCGTCGCTGATCGAGCTTTCCTCGCCCACACCGGCCAGCAGCAGCATGTCCTCCTCATGCTCTTCGTCCAGCACGTTCATGGCGTCGTCGATGGTGATCACGCCGACCAGACGGCCATCGGCATCGACCACCGGGCAGGAAATCAGGTGATACTGGTTGAAGATATAGGCCACATCAGCCTCTGGGTCCGCCGCCTCGACGGTGCGGAAACTGTCCTCGACAATCGTGGTCAGCCGCGCCTCGCGGGCCGAGGACAAGATGCGACCCAAGGTCACATAACCCACGGGTTTCATGCGAGGATCGGTCAGGATCACATGATAGAACTGGTCGGGCAGATGGTCGGCTCCGCGCAGGAAATCGATCGCCTCGCCCACCGTCCAATGGGCAGGGGCCACCACCACCTCGCGCTGCATCAGACGCCCGGCGGAATGTTCGGGATAAGACAGCGCCTGCTCCACCGCCATCCGGTCGGCCCGGTCCAGCGCCGACAGGATGCGGCCCACCTGCGGCGCGTCCAGATCCTCCAGAATGTCCACAACGTCGTCGGATTCCAGCTCTCGAACGGCATCGGCCACCACACTGTCGGGCAGCGCCTCGATCACCTCTTCGCGGATCGACTCGTCAATTTCCGACAGCACCTCGCCGTCGATCTCGCCCGAAGACAGCGCCAGCAGCGCGCTGCGTTCCGACGGGCTGATCTGTTCCAGAAGGTCGGCGATGTCAGCGGCATGCAACGGCTCCAGCAACCGGGTCACGCCCGCGCCATCGCCCGCCTCGACCGCCTCGAGAATCGCCTCGACGCGCTCTGGCTCCAGCCCGTCTTCTTCCCGGATTGCCTGTTCTTCTGTCATGCGCCGCCCTCCGATTGCCACATGCTTAACGAAAGCTGTTTCTGGGAAACAGGGGGCGCAGGGAAATTTACCCGAAACCAATCGGCAGTTAGAGTGGCCCTGACCAAACGGAGGCATCCATGGCCGATCTACTTCTTGGGCAGGTGCTGTCCTTTACCGGCGACCCCTTTGTGGACGGACCAGACGCCGCACGGCACGAGGAGAATGGCGCCGTTCTGGTGCAGGACGGGCGCATCCGCGCCACCGGCACTGCCGATGCCCTGCGCGCCGCCTATCCGCAGGCCACCGTCGCCGATTATGGTCGCGCGCTGATCTCGGCCGGGTTTGTCGATGCCCATGTGCATTATCCGCAGACTGCGATCATTGCATCCTGGGGCAAGCGGCTGATCGACTGGCTGAATCTGTATACCTTCCCCGAGGAGATGCGGT
>CALRKX020000320.1:0-3851 GCA_943368305.1 Erythrobacter sanguineus | reverse complement strand
TGCCGCCAACCTGCAAGAGCGGTCAGACCCCAAGGCACCAGCGCATCACGGCCTTTTGCGCGTGCAGCCGGTTTTCGGCCTCGTCAAAGATCACCGAATGCGGGCCGTCCATCACGGCACTGGTCGCCTCGTCATTCCGGTGCGCGGGCAGGCAGTGCATGAACAGGCTGTCGGGCTTGGCCACGGCCATCAGCGCCTCGTTCACCTGATAGGGGCGCAGCTGGTTGTGGCGGCGTTCCTTGGCAGATTCCGGGTCGTGCATCGACACCCATGTATCCGTGACGACCAGATCAGCCCCGGCGACCGCCTTGAACGGATCGCGTTCGATCAGCACCCTGCTGCCCTTGTCGCGGGCAAAGCCTACGAATTCTGGTTCGGGGTCAAGGGTTTGCGGGCCGGTAAAGGTGAAGTCGAACCCGAACTGCCCCGCGGCATGCAGGAAGCTGGCGGCGACATTGTTGCCGTCCCCCGCCCAGACCACCTTTTTCCCGGCGATCGGGCCGCGATGTTCCTCGTATGTCATCACATCGGCCATGATCTGGCAGGGATGGGTGCGGTTGGTCAGGCCATTGATCACCGGAACCGTGGCATGTTCGGCCATTTCCAGCAGCGTCTGCTCTTCAAAGGTGCGGATCATGATCAGATCGACATAGCGCGACAGCACGCGGGCGGTATCGGCAATCGTCTCGCCATGGCCAAGCTGCATTTCCTTGCCCGACAGCACCATGGTCTGCCCGCCCAACTGGCGCACGCCGACATCAAACGACACGCGGGTACGGGTAGAGGGCTTTTCGAAGATCAGCGCCACCATGCGGCCCGCCAACGGCTGGTCGTCATCGGGCGTACCCTTGGGGCGGCCATTGCGTGCGGTCTTCATCGCATGGGCACTGTCGATCATGGCCCGCAACTCGGCGGCATCGGTCTTGTGGATATCAAGGAAGTGCTTCATCGGAATGGTCTTTCGTGTGGGCAGCGCCGGGGGTTTCACACCCCCGGACCCCCGTGGAGTATTTCGGGAAGGGCAAATGCGGGGGCGGACCCCTCTCGTCGCCGGCTTCTGTGGGCCATTTCCATCAGCGCGGTCATGAGGCCTCGACCGCCGTTGCAGTGGCATCCAGCCGTTTCAGCGCCTCGGCAATATCGGCATCGGGAATGTTCAACGCGGGCAGGAGGCGGATCACATTGTCCGAGGCCGCAACCGTCAGCAGGTACTGGCCATAGCCCGCCTTGACCACATCGGTGTTGGCCGCCACGCATTTCAGACCCAGCATCAGGCCCTGGCCGCGCACCGCCTCGAACACCTTGGGATGGGCGGCGACAAGGCCTTCCAGCCCCTGACGGAACAGCGCGGCCTTGCGGTTGACCTCGGCCAGAAAGGCGGGGTCTGTAATGATTTCCACCACCTTCGCGCCCACCGCACAGCCCAAGGGGTTGCCGCCGTAGGTAGAGCCATGGGTGCCCGCCGTCATGCCCTTGGCGGCCTTTTCGCTTGCCAGCACCGCCCCAAGGGGAAAGCCGCCGCCGATGCCCTTCGCGACCATCATAATGTCGGGAGAAACCCCCGCCCATTCATGCGCGAACAGCCGCCCGGTGCGCCCCATGCCGCATTGCACCTCGTCAAAGATCAACAGCGCGCCGTGTTGGTCGCAGAGGTCGCGCAGGCCCTTCAGGCAGGCGTCGGGCAAGGTGCGGATGCCGCCCTCACCCTGAATGGGTTCGATGATGACGGCGCAGGTCTTGTCGCTGATCGCGGCTTTCAGCGCCTCATGGTCGCCAAATGGCAGTTGCTTGAAGCCGGGCATCAGGGGGCCATAGCCCTTGGTCATCTTTTCCGACCCTGCCAGCGCAATCGCCCCGGTGGACCGGCCATGGAAGGCCCCTTCAAAGGCGATGAACTCTTCCCGCGGGGCGCCCAGATCATAATGGTACTTGCGCGCCATCTTGATCGCCAGCTCCGCCGCCTCGGTGCCCGAGTTGGTGAAGAACGCCGTATCGGCAAAGGTATTGTCCACCAAGAGGTCGGCCAGCCGCTCTTGCTCCGGGATGCGGTAGACGTTCGACACATGCCACAGCTTTTGCGCCTGCTCGGTGATCGTCTCGACCAGCTCGGGTGCACAATGGCCCAGCGCATTCACCGCGATGCCCGACCCCAGATCAAGGTATCGCGTGCCATCCTCGGCGGTCAGCCAGCAGCCTTTGCCGTGGGTAAAGGCCATGGGCGCGCGGTTATAGGTCGGCAGGATGGCGGAAATCATGCGGAAGCTCCCGTAGTGAAGGCCAAGGAGTGCCAAGGCCGGGGCGAAAGGTCAACAATGGAAGGGGGCGGCCATGCGGCCAAGCGGGATCAGCGCGCTATTCAGGCGCGTCGGCGTCGGATGACGAGGGTCTTCTTGGGGGTCACCGTGTTGATCATTCACGCCGCATAGCGCGGCGCGCGCGCCCTGTCCAATGGTTTATGGCATCAGGCGGGCCGCCAGCCGGTTCTGCCGTTCGATCACGCGCGGCAGGTCAAGCGTGATGATCTGCCCGGCACGAACCACCTGCCGCCCTTCAACAAACAGGTCGCGCACCCGGGTCGGGCCGCACAGCATCAGGGCCGCCACCGGGTCCCATGCCCCCGCCGCCTCGATCCCGCGCATGTCCCAGATGGCAATGTCGGCGCGCTTGCCCGGCTCAAGACTGCCGCAATCGCTGCGCCCCAGCACGCGCGCGCCGCCCAGGGTGGCAATCTCCAGCGCCTCGCGCGCACTCATCGCATCAGCACCCCGCGAAACCCGTTGCAGCAGCATCGCCATCCGCGCCTCGGCCACAAGGTTCCCCACGTCATTGCTGGCCGATCCGTCCACCCCCAGCGCCACCTTCACCCCCGCATCCCGCATCGCCCGCACCGGGGCAATGCCCGACCCAAGGCGGCAGTTCGAACAGGGGCAATGCGCCACGCCAGTGCCGGTGCGGGCGAACAGGGCGATTTCCTGCGCATCCAGCTTCACGCAATGGGCGTGCCACACGTCATCGCCGGTCCAGCCCAGATCTTCGGCATATTGCCCGGGGCGGCAGCCGAATTTGGCAAGGGAATAGGCGATATCCTCGTCATTCTCGGCCAGATGGGTGTGCAGCATCACCCCCTTGTCGCGCGCCAGCAGCGCCGCATCCCGCATCAGATCGCGGCTGACCGAAAAGGGCGAACAGGGCGCAAGGCCCACCCGCACCATCGCGCCATCGGCCGCATCATGATGGGCATCCACCACCCGGATCATATCCTCCAGAATCGCCGCTTCCGGTTCGACCAGCGCATCCGGCGGCAGCCCGCCCGCACTTTCCCCAATGCTCATCGCGCCGCGCGTCGGGTGAAAGCGCAAGCCCACCTCTGCCGCCGCCGCAATGGTGTCGTCCAGCCGCGCGCCATTGGGGTAAAGATACAAATGGTCCGAGGTCATCGTGCACCCCGACAGCGCCAGCTCGGCCAGCCCGACCTGCGCCGATACAAACATCTCCTCCGGCCCGAACCGCGCCCAGATCGGATAGAGCGTCTTCAGCCAGCCGAACAGCAGCGCATCCTGCCCGCCCGGCACGGCGCGGGTCAGCGTCTGGTAAAGGTGATGATGGGTGTTCACCAACCCCGGTGTCACCACGCAGGCCGTGGCATCGACCACCTCGGCCGACGGCGCCACCAGCCCCGGCCCCACCGCCGCAATCACCCCGTCGCGCAGCAGCACATCGCCAGCAAACTCGCGGCGGGTGGCATCCATCGTCACCACGGTGGCGTTCTTGATCAAAGTTTCAGGCATGGCTGTTCCCTTGCTGCCCCTTCGGCAAACGGGAACGACCGGGCGACAGAAGGGGGAAGGACT
>CALRKX020000319.1:0-3853 GCA_943368305.1 Erythrobacter sanguineus | reverse complement strand
TCGATGGATTCGGTCTTCGACAGCTCCCACGGGCGGGCGGTAAAGGCATAGGGTTTCGAGGTCAGCGCACCAACCGGGCACAGGTCGATGATGTTGCCTTGCAGGTTCGAGGCCAGCGTTTCATTCAGATAGCTGGTGATCTCGCTGTCTTCGCCCCGGCCGGTCTGGCCCATCTGGGTGATGCCCGCGACCTCGGTGGTGAAGCGCACGCAGCGGGTGCAGGAAATGCAGCGCGTCATCTTGGTGGCGACCAAGGGGCCAAGGTTCAGGTCATCGCTGGCGCGCTTCGGCTCGCGGTAGCGGCTGAAATCCACGCCATAAGCCATGGCCTGATCTTGCAAATCACACTCGCCACCCTGATCGCAGATCGGGCAATCGAGCGGGTGGTTGATCAGCAGGAATTCCATCACGCCTTCGCGCGCCTTTTTCACCATCGGCGACTTGGTCTTGACCACCGGCGCCTCGCCATTCGGGCCGGGGCGCAAGTCGCGCACCTGCATGGCGCAAGAGGCGGCGGGCTTGGGCGGGCCGCCCTGCACCTCGACCAGACACATCCGGCAGTTGCCCGCGATGGTCAGCCGCTCGTGGTAGCAAAAGCGCGGAATTTCCACCCCGGCAACCTCGGCGGCCTGGATGATGGTCATCGCGCCATCCACCTCGACCTCGATGCCGTCGATGCTGATCTTTTTGAGGTTCGACATGTCTCAGGTCTCCGGACGTAGATCGTGCTTCGCGGCCACAGGCCACGATTTCAAGGCAAGTATGAGGTATGGCAGAAGCCAGAGCGCAGAAAAAAGCAAGACGGCTTCACTGGGCGTCAATGTTCCATAGAGGACAAAGCAGGTCTGCCCGGCAAGCGCCACCACAGGGCCAAACCCCATCATCACCAACCCGCCAGAAAGGCCCGTCTTGTTCAGGGCAGCGACCAACAGGACAGCCTGCATGCAGTTGATCACCGCGCCAATCACGAAAGCGATCATGACATCTTCCGTCGTCATTCTGCCGCCACCCTTGCACAACCATGGGTCTTCCACGCCTGCGCTTCTTTCACATAAGACCAGCCAAAGGCCCGGTCGCTATCGCCGTTTGCCTGCAACTCTGCAAGCCTCTCAAGGGCTTCGTCCAACGTGGGCTTGTGCCCCTCGGGCACCCACCACATGACAAAATGCATCTTGCCCAGAACCTCGAACCACTCGGCCCGGCGTTCGTAGAAAGTGCGGTGGACGGTGTTCCAGACGAAATGTTCCAGGCTTTGCACATCCGTCCAAACGGTCAGGTTCGACACGAATTGCGCATCGCCGCCGATCTTGGCCTCGGTATTCCCCGTTCCCGGTTCGCCCGAACCTTCCATCATCCAGACAAAGCCGGGCATCCGCTTGCCCAGACCATTCACCTTGTCCAGCGCGGCCATGAAATCGGCCACGCGCGGGTCGTCGGTGGGGGCCAGCAGGCGCCCCACATTCAATTCGGCAAGGTGATGGCCCGCGCGCGCGATCATTTCCACGACCTCAGCAAACTGCCCGCAAGGGTGCCATTGGCAATCTCGGCGCGACCGACGACACAAAAGCTTTCCTCATCGCCCTCAACCGCGCCGGCTTGGGCCAGATAGTCAGCGGCGATGCCCTTGAGGCGGGTCTTCTCGGCCCCGTCCTTCAGGAAAGCCTTCACCTCGGCCTCGGTATAGCCTTGGGCGATGGCATATTGCTTCAGATCTTCCAGCTTGGAATAGGCGGTCACCAACCGGCCCGAAATCGACGAGCAGGTGTTGCGGATCACATCGGCCACCCGGCCCGCCACCAGACTGTCTGTGATGTGCTGGTTCTGGTTCAGCGGCACCTTTTGGGCCAAAGCGGGCATGGCGGCCAACGTGGCTGCAAGGGCGAAAGCTGCAAGTTTCATGGAAACCTCCTTGGTTGTTCCAACCAAGGACATGGGGGTGCCCCCCCTTGATATGCCATGACAGGCGGACCGTATGGGCAAACAGCGGCTCATGCGCAGCCCCCGTCAAAAGTCCAGCCGTCGCCCGCGAATTGCCCCAGGCTCCACGGCGCCAACCGCTTGCCACGGCCCGAGCAGAACTGGCCCGCGACCTGTTTTGCCAGCGCGCCCTCGTCATAGGTCATCGGTGCGCCAGGGCGCGTCACCTTGAGGCTGCTGCCCGTCGCGGTGGGCGTCAGGACCGCAGAATAAGCAATGCCATCCACCTTGATGTCAAACCCGCCCGCCGCCGGAACAGCCGTGGCCGCCGGTTTGTCCGCCCCACCACAGCCCGCAAGGGCCGCCAGCAAGATCAGGGCAAAGGAGGGCGCGCGCATCCGCTTACTCCGCCGCCAGCGCGGCCGAAATCCGGCCGGTTTTCTTGGCCTTGATCCGGTCCTCGATTTCATTGCGGAAGGCGCGAACAAGGCCCTGAATCGGCCAGGCCGCCGCATCGCCAAGGGCGCAGATGGTGTGGCCCTCGACCTGTTTGGTGACCGAGAGCAGCATGTCAATCTCTTCCAGTTCGGCCTCGCCCTTCACCAGACGCTCCATCACCCGCATCATCCAGCCGGTGCCTTCGCGGCAGGGGGTGCATTGGCCGCAGCTTTCGTGCTTGTAGAACTTGGACAGCCGCCAGATCGCCTTGATCACATCGGTCTGCTGATCCATGACGATCACCGCCGCAGTCCCCAGACCCGAACGCTGTTCGCGCAGCCAGTCGAAATCCATGATGGCATCATCGCATTGCGACTGTGTCAGCATCGGCACCGAAGAGCCGCCGGGGATCACCGCCTTGAGGTTCTTCCAGCCGCCGCGCACGCCGCCGCAATGGCGATCCAGCAGCTCTTTCAGCGGAATCGACATCGCCTCTTCGACAACGCAGGGGTTGTTGACGTGGCCAGAGATGCCGAACAGCTTGGTGCCCGCGTTGTTCGGGCGCCCAAAGGACGAGAACCATTCCGCCCCGCGCCGCAGGATGGTGGGGGTCACGGCGATGGATTCGACGTTGTTGACCGTGGTGGGACAACCGTACAGGCCCGCACCCGCCGGGAACGGCGGCTTCATGCGGGGCATGCCCTTTTTGCCTTCCAGGCTTTCCAGCAGGGCGGTTTCCTCGCCGCAAATATAGGCCCCTGCGCCGTGGTGCAGATACAGGTCAAAGTCATAGCCCGACTTGCAGGCGTTCTTGCCGATCAGGCCGGCCTCATACGCTTCATCAATCGCAGCTTGCAGGGCTTCGCGTTCGCGGATGTATTCGCCACGGATGTAGATGTAGCAAGTGTTCGCCCCCATGGCGAAGCTGGCAATCAGCGCCCCTTCCACCAGCGTGTGGGGGTCATGGCGCATGATTTCGCGGTCTTTGCAGGTGCCGGGTTCGGATTCGTCGGCGTTGATCACCAGATAGCTGGGGCGACCATCCGATTGCTTTGGCATGAAAGACCACTTCATGCCCGTCGGAAAGCCTGCGCCCCCCCGGCCCCGCAGGCCCGAGGCCTTGATGATGTCAACGATCTTGTCGCGCCCAAGGGCGAGCAGACCGGCCGTGTTGTCCCAGTGTCCGCGCTTCATCGCGCCCGCAAGCGTGCGGTCGTGCATCCCATAGAGGTTGGTGAAGATGCGGTCCTGATCCTTGAGCATTCTGTGCCCCTTCCTTCACGCCCGGCGCTTGCGCCAGATTCTAAACGTCAATGCCAGCGCCCAGATAAAGCCCGCCAGCGCCAGCAGATCCACCAGCAGCGCGAACCTTGGGGGCCACCCCATCTCGCCGCCGACAACCTGCGCCCCAATCCACAGAACCATGGTTCCCGCCATGACCAGCGCCGCCATGCGGGCCTGTCTTGCGGTTGCCATCTGCTCCGGGCCGGAGGTCACT
>CALRKX020000318.1:0-3883 GCA_943368305.1 Erythrobacter sanguineus | reverse complement strand
ACCCGCTGCGGCGTGGCCGACAACGACCCGCTGGCCCCGGTATGGGCCGCATTGCCGCCGCGCTGCGCCCATTCGGCATTGGCCACCGCCGCAGGCAGGCTGATCGGCTGGGCGGTAAAGCCCGCGCGCTCATCTGCCGGAACCGGCGCGGCTTGCCCCTCTACAGGTTCCGAATCCGCCAGCGGCTCTGATACCGGAAAGCGGGTGCCTTCCAGCACCGCCTCTTTCTGGCACCCGGCCAGCGCCGTGCCTGCCAGCAAAAGCGCAATTCCAAGCCTGTTCGACCAGTTGCCCACCAAGGCCCCCTTCCCGATCCGCATCCGCTTACCCGGCCTTTACCGCTTCGGGTGGCGTTCCCCCCAAAGCGGTGATCGCCTGCCCCGCCCGCGCCTTCAGGCCCGAAGGGGATTCCTGATCGACCACCAGGGCCGACAACGCCGCGATCGCCTCATCCTTCTTGCCTTCTTCCAGCAGAAGATAGGCCAGTTGTTCCTGCGCCAGCACCCGCAACGGCCGCCCCGGCACGGCCACGCCGTTCAGCAACGCGCGACGGTCGGCCACGGGCATTTCAGCCCCGGCCACCATCACCCGGCGCAGCGCAGCAATATCGCGATACGCCACCGGCAAAGACGAATCGGCCAGAATGGTATCCAGCGCCTGCAACGTGCCCGCCTTGTCGCCCGCCGGATCAGAGGCGAGCATCAGCTCTTTCAGCGCAACCTGCGCACCATCGGCCGGAATACCCGCAATCGCCTGCCGCCGCTCTGCCGCGCCGCCAAGGTCCAGCGCATCCATCATGGCATCGCCAAAGGCCTGCGCCCGAACCGTGGCCCGGTGCTTCTGCCATTCGTTGAAGGCGGCCCCCCCCACGATCAACGCGACCAGCAAACCGCCAATCCAGCCATATTTGCGAAAGATCGCAAAAAGCCTGTCGCGGCGCACTTCGTCAGTAACTTCGTCGATGAAGCTGTCGGGGTTCGTCAAGGCCGCGTCTCCTTCTTCCCGACTGTCTTACACGCCCCTGCGCCGCCTTGCCAAGCCCTGCCCCGCCTTGATCGTCACGGCGCGCGACTGTCCGCAGTCTGGCATCATTGGGCCATGCCTAGGTCATATTTGCCCGCAGAATGCACCTAATGGTGAATCAAGGATGATCACAGTGGACTATTCGATCTGGACGGGTGTCCTGATGCTGTCGGGGGCCGTTGGCGCCACGCTGATGACAGACCACGAGCCGGATGACCCGGATGACCACCCCAATGCCCTGCCCGACCCGGTGGCGCACATGACCGCACCCCCCGGCGCCCCCGAACACGACATGGCCGCCCATCGCGATACGCTGGCCTGGTTTCTTGAGGGCCAGGATGGGCCGGGTGAGCTTCCCGCCACCACGCCAGAGGCAACGGACGACACCGCGCATGGCACTGACCCTGACGGAACCGATCTTGTTATCCCCCTTGAAAACATTGACGGGCTGCCGCTGATCGAGGGGTTCGAACCCGGTGGCCATGTGCTGGAACTGGTTTACACCCCTGCAACCGATCCCATGACCGGCGCGGCCATGCCGCCCTCCCTGTCGATTTCGGCCAACGAAGATGGCAGCGGGTCGATCATTTCGCTGGACGGCACCGCCGTGGCAGAGCTTGCGGGCGTCACATCGCTGTCGCCCGATGATATTTCCCTTGTGCCGGAACCTGTGGCACCGGCCCAAGCAGCCGCCTAAGGCGGCAGCCCCTTTTGTCAGCACATACAGGCACGCAGCATCGCCTTGCGCAGAATACCCCGCGCAAAACGGCCTCAGACCTTGGGGGTGTACCGATAGTTGCGATCCAGAGGCAGGTCGGTGTTGCTCGGCTCTGGCACAAAGGTGCCGGGCAGGCCGGTCGGTTCGCTGTGGTCTTCATCCGCCGACTGGCGTGCCCACATCGCGGCATAGGTGCCGTCAAGCGCCAGCAGATCGGCATGGCTGCCGCGCTCGATCACCTCGCCCTGTTCCATCACCAGAATCTGGTCGGCTTCGGCAATGGTGGACAGCCGGTGCGCGATGGTGATGACGCTGCGGCCCTGCCCCATCTCGGCCAGACTGGTCTGGATAGAGCGTTCGGTCTGGGTATCCAGCGCGCTGGTCGCCTCGTCCAGAATAAGGATCGGCGGGTTTTTCAGCAGGGTGCGCGCGATGCCGACCCGCTGTTTTTCGCCGCCAGAAAGTTTCAGCCCGCGCTCACCCACCTTGGTTTCATAGCCTTCGGGAAGACTGGCGATGAAGTCGTGAATTTTCGCAGCCCGCGCAGCACCCTCAACCTCTTCACGCGTCGCACCGGGGCGGCCATAGGCAATGTTGTAATAGACCGTGTCGTTGAACAGAACGGTATCCTGCGGCACAACGCCGATCTGGGCATGCAGGCTGGTCTGACTGACCTGGCGGATGTCCTGCCCGTCGATGCGGATCGCCCCGCCCGTCACGTCATAGAACCGGAACAGCAGCCGCGCGATGGTGGACTTGCCCGACCCGGAATGACCGACCAAAGCCAAGGTCTGGCCGGGACGGATGGTGAAGGACACGCCCTTCAGGATCTGTCGGTCAGGATCATAGGCAAAGCGCACGTCGTCAAACACGATCTCGCCGCCCGTCACCTTCAGCGCGGGCGCATCCGGCAGATCCGTGACCTCCTCTGGCTGGGCCAGCAGACCGAACATCTGCCCCATATCCACCAAAGCCTGCCGGATTTCGCGGTAAACCGTGCCAAGAAAGTTCAGCGGCATGGTGATCTGGATCATGTAGGCGTTGACCATGACGAAATCGCCCACCGTCAATTGCCCGGCCTGAACCCCGCGTGCCGCCATGGCCATGACGATCACAAGGCCGATGGTGATCAGGAAACTTTGCCCAGCGTTCAACAGCGCCAGCGACTGCCCGGTTTTCACCGCTGCCACTTCATACCGTTCCATCGCACGGTCATACCGAGCGGCTTCCCAGCCTTCAGCGTTGAAATACTTGACGGTTTCAAAGTTCAGCAGACTGTCGATCGCCTTCTGGTTGGCGTCGGTGTCCTGATCGTTCATCTCGCGACGAATCTTCACCCGCCATTCGGTCACCTTGAAGGTATAGGTGACATAAAGCGTGATGGTCACGATCACCACCACCGCATATTGCCAACCGAACACCCAGGCGAAAATGGCCGACACCATCGACAGTTCCAGTATCAGCGGCCCGATGGAAAACAGCATGAAGCGCAGCAGGAAATCGACACCTTTGACCCCGCGCTCGATAATCCGGCTTAAGCCGCCGGTCTTGCGCGTGATGTGATAGCGCAAGGACAGGCGGTGAATGTGGGTGAACGTCTCCAGCGCCAGCCGGCGCAGGGCGCGCTGGCCGACGCGGGTAAAGACCGCATCACGCATTTCGCCAAAGGCCACCGCCCCGAACCGGGCCAGACCATAGGCCAGCGTCATGCCCACCGCGCCAAAGCCCAGCATCGTGCCCGCATCGGGCTTGGGGCCAGTCAGATGGTCAACCGCGATCTTGTAGAACCACGGAATCGAGACCGAGACGACCTTGGCCACCAACAGGAACATCAGCGCGATCACCACGCGCCGCTTGGCCCATGCCTGCCCTTCGGGCCAGAGGTAGGGTGCCATCCGCCGCATGGTCTGAAGGCCGCTTGCTTCGGTCATGGAAAGGTCGGCGCTGGTTGCGGTGCTTCTGCGCATCGTGCTGGGGTCCTGAATGTCCTGGCGGTTGATTGCAGGGCGATTCTACGCTATCCCCTGATCATTCAAGGTTTCATGAGTAGTTGAAGAATGAAGCAGAGTAAAGCCCTGTCGGCCTTGCAGGCCCTGGCGAACGAGGACCGTCTGGCCCTTGTCCGCCTGCTGGTGCCGCATG
>CALRKX020000317.1:0-3899 GCA_943368305.1 Erythrobacter sanguineus | reverse complement strand
AGAACCGTCTTGCCAATGTCATAGCCATGCGACACGCGGTCAAAACTCAGCCCCAGGGGGCGAACAGCAGTATGATCCAGCATCACAGGATTCCCTTCTGCCAACCCAGCACCCGGTCACGCACCACGAACAGCGCCCGCACCAGACCGGCGCAGATCAGCGCCATGACGACCAAGGCGGCATAGACATTGGCATAGGCCGAATAGGCGGTGTTGAATTGCAGATACCAGCCAAGGCCAAACTTTGCGCCCAGCATCTCGGCCACGACCAGCACGGCAAAGCTGTAGTAAAGCCCCATGAACAGGCCGACGAACACATTGGGCAGCGCCGCCGGAATCGCCACATTCCGCACCTGCCAGCGGGCAGATGCCCCCAGCGTGCGCGCCACATCGTAGAATGGGCGGTTGACTTGGCTGATGCCCGAGGCGGTCAAAATCGCGACCGGAATGCCCGAGGCCAGCGCCACCAGAAAGACCGAGGCGTGAAACGTGCTGGGAAAGATGAAAAAGGCGCACGGAATCCAGGCACTTGCCGGAACCGGGCCGATCAGCTTCAAGAGCGGCATCCCCCAATAGGCGAACAGCTGCGACCAGCCAAGGCCCACACCTGCGGCAAACCCCACCGCGATGCCCAGAAAGAAGCCCAACCCCCAAAGCCGCGCCGTATAGGCCACGCAGATCAGCAGCCGGTCCCAATCGGTCATATAAACATGCAGCAGGCCCTGCGGCGGCGAAAAGAACGGCTTTGGCAGCCAGCCGAGTTTGGCGGTGATGATCTCCCACCCCAAAAGCCACAGGCCCAAGGCAATGAACCACGGCCCATAATGCGTGAGGGTGCCGCCCTGCCAGCCACGCAGCGGCACAAGAAACGCCAATGCCAGAAAGACCAAGGCAACAAGGCCGGACAGGATGGCAAACAGCCCCGTCGCGCCCCATTGGATCACATCGGGCAGTCCCCATGTCACGGCGGCGGTCGCACCCCAGGCCAGTGCGGCGAAAATCCCCTCCCGCCATGGGCGGAAGGGGTTTGCGGCCGAAAGTCCGGCCTGTCTGAAATCAATCGCTTCGGTCATGGAAATCAGGCAAAAATATCGATGGTGATGCGGCTGGCAATCTCTTCCGGGTCGGTCGAGGCATCGACGACGCCGGTCAGCTTAAGGTCTTCATAACCGCGCTTGACCTCATCGCGCAGTTTGTCGCCGAACCAGTGGTCGTGATAGGTGAAAGAAGCCAGCACCTCGGTCAGCGTTTCCACCGACATGCCGGGGCGCAGCGTGTCGAAATACCATTGCGCCACCTCGTCCGGGTGCTGGGCGGCGTATTGGTGAACCTCCAGGTTCGCCGCAGCCACACGCTTCAGTGCATCCTTGTTCGCCTCGTAATAGTCACCGTTCACGCCCAGAACGCAGCAAACACGGTCCTTGAAGGTGCCGGTCTGGGTATCGGCCACGCGGTGGAACTTGTGTTCCTTTTCCCAGCCGTAGGCCCAGGGGTCCATATGGGCCAGCGCATCCGCCTCGCCGCGCAGAACGGCCTCGGCAACCAGATCGAAAGGGAAGACTTTCCAGGTCACGTCCTGCTCGGGGTCAATGCCGGCCTTTTTCAGCGCGACCGAGAAGGCCACCCGCGAGGGCGACATCACATCAAAGGTGCCGATGGTCTTGCTCTTCAGGTCGGTCAGCGTCTTGATGCCGCTGTCCTGTTTGGTCAGGATGCTTTGGCAGCCGCCATGCGAGCCTGCGAACAGCTTGACATCAAAGCCCTGCTCGATCGGCTTCAGCCAATCATACAGCAGCCCCGGACCAGCCTCGGCCTTGCGGGTGGCAAGGGCCTGAATCAGCGTCTGGCCGCTGGCGCCCTGATAGAACAGCTCCACATCCAGCCCGTGCTTGGTGAAGATGCCCTTGTCCAGCGCAAAGCCCACCGGCGAATGGCAGGCAGCAACCTCGGTCCATTCCAGCTTGATCTTGGTCAGGTTGCCCGCAATGGCATAGCGCGTGCCCTGCCCGGTCAGGATGCCCGCCGCCCCGATGCCCGCCGCCGCTGCGCCGGTCTTCAAAAGCTGCCGGCGCGAAAGAAGCCCGTTCGATTTTACTGGCATGATCTTGCCCCTCATCTGTTTGGTTGGTGCGAGGATAGGTGTTTCGCGCAGGAAACGGTTTTCGAAGATGGCCCGCGAAAGAGCAGATTTTGGCCATGAAAATCGTCTATCCTGCAACTTCATTTTTATCGCAGGAAATAGACAGGAATCGCCCTAGCGCGCCCGCAACCGGCGCACGGCCAGATCGCCCGCCACCTGAACCGAAGAAACCAGCACGATCAGCACGGCAATCACCACCAGCATCACGTTGGTGTCGAACCGCTGATAGCCATAGCGGATGGCCACATCGCCCAGGCCTCCGGCCCCCACCGCCCCCGCCATGGCCGAAGCCCCGATCATAGAAACCACCGTGATCGTCAGCCCGCCGATGATGCCGGGCAGCGCCTCGGGCAACAGGACATGGCGGATGATCTGGCCACGGCTAGCCCCGATGGATTGCGCCGCCTCGACCAGACCGGGGTCCACCTCGCGCAGCGACACTTCGGCGATGCGGGCAAAGAACGGCGTAGCCGAGATCGACAGCGGCACGATGGCCGCCCAGATGCCGATAGAGGTGCCTGTGACCAGCCGGGTAAAGGGGATCAGCGCCACCAGCAGGATGATGAAGGGCACGGCGCGAAAGCCGTTCACCACTAGCCCCAGAACCCGGTTCACGCGCGGGGCGGGAAAGAACCCACCGGGGGCCGAGATCACCAGATAGACCGCCAGCGGCAACCCGGCCAGCACCGCCAGCATGGCCGAAACCGACACCATCGCCAGCGTATCCAGAAAGGCCCCGATCAAGCGGTCAATCATTTGCGGCGACATGGCCAAGGCTCCTTGCAGGCAGGGAAAGGGCGGTCAGATCGACGGCCCCCGGCAGCAGCACAACGGCGCGGCCCACGGCATGACCTTGAATCTGGTCAACCTGCGCCTGAACCAGACGGACCGGGCCGCCAACCAGCGCCGAAAGCTGTGCCAGATCGGGGGCGGCCTGCCCTTCCAGCGTCAACTCGACCAGGTGCAGATCGCCCGGGCCGCGCGGCTGGGACGACAGGCGCGCGGCCAGATCGGCGGACAGCGCCTGTTGCAGGGGCTGCAACAGCGCCCGTGTCGCGTCATGTCCGGGCCGGGCAAAAACCTGCCAGACCGGCCCCTCTTCAGCAATGCGGCCCCGGTCCAGCACCAGAACCCGGTGGCAGATTTCGCGGATCACACTCATCTCATGGGTGATCAGAATGATGGTCAGGCCCAGACGGCGGTTGATGTCTTGCAGCAGATGCAGGATCGACACCGTGGTTTCGGGATCAAGAGCCGAGGTCGCCTCGTCGCACAGCAAAATCTCGGGGCGGTTCACCAGCGCCCGGGCGATGCCGACCCGCTGTTTTTGCCCGCCCGACAGGCGCGAAGGATAGGTGTTTTCCTTCCCCTCCAGCCCGACCAGCCGCAGAACTTCGGCCACGCGGGCATCGATTTCGGCGGCTTCGACCCGCGCAACCCGCAACGGCAAGGCCACGTTCTCGCGCACCGTCTTGGCCGATAACAGGTTGAAATGCTGAAAAATCATCCCCACCCGGCGGCGCAGCGCAATCAGCCCCGCCTCGCCCAGTTGGGCAATATCCTGACCGTCCACCAGCACGCGGCCCTCGGTCGGGCTTTCCAGCCGGTTGATGGTGCGCAGCAGGCTGGACTTGCCCGCCCCGCTGCGCCCGATGATGCCGAAAATCTGGCCCGTCGGGATCGACAGGTCAATCTCTTGCAAGGCCTGCACCTGCCCTGCCGCTGACAGATAGGCCTTGCCCAACCCCTCAAACCGAACA
>CALRKX020000316.1:0-3933 GCA_943368305.1 Erythrobacter sanguineus | reverse complement strand
TTGCGGCTGGACCCCGGTTTCTGAACAGCTATGATTGTCGTAATCGCGGCTTCCTTTTCCGGTGAGTTGCGGCTGGACCCCGGTTTCTGAACAGCTATGATAGTGCGAATGCGGAAATGCCCGATCCCGCAGTTGCGGCTGGACCCCGGTTTCTGAACAGCTATGATGCCACGTCTTGTAGGGCAGTTTGCAGCTTAGTTGCGGCTGGACCCCGGTTTCTGAACAGCTATGATGCTGCCGGTAACCGGGTCATTCCACGCATAGTTGCGGCTGGACCCCGGTTTCTGAACAGCTATGATGCTGCATGCGTTCGGCGCACAGGCTTTTCAGTTGCGGCTGGACCCCGGTTTCTGAACAGCTATGATTTGCCGCAGCAGCTGACCTGCACGTCCTTGGTTGCGGCTGGACCCCGGTTTCTGAACAGCTATGATAGCCGCGCCTGCGGTTGTCGCCCCGACTGTGTTGCGGCTGGACCCCGGTTTCTGAACAGCTATGATGGCTCGCTCATTCTCTGGCCCTGTCAGGTGGTTGCGGCTGGACCCCGGTTTCTGAACAGCTATGATCGATTGCTCTGTAAGTCTCTGATAATAAAGAGGTTTACGGGGTGATCGTTCATAAAATCCATGAGAATCACCTTCAAAACAAGACCAGTTGTTCTGGATTTTTCCGCGGGCCTCGTCGCCCTTGGTCCGAGAAATGGACTATATCACGGAACTGGCGATCGGTGAAGTTGAGGATTTGGACGTCGCCCCATGCGGGCAGGGCGCGTTCAATCTGATTGATTCTGGTTTCCACCGCCTCTTTGCCATTCACGAAGCGGGCGTAGATTGAAAACTGGCATCGCTCATATCCGGCATCCAGCAGGAAATTGCGGAAATCCGTTGCGGCCTTGCGCTGGGGTTTGGTGTCGGTGGGAAGGTCGAACATCACGAGGATCCACATGATACGGTATCCGCTGAGGTGGGTGGCGGGGGCATTCATTGGCCCAGTCCGGCGAGGATCAGCGGGTCGGGCGGTTCAGGCAGGGCCAGGGCGAGGCGGCGCTGTTCGAAACTTTGCGCCAGAGAGGTCGCAAGGCGCGAGAGGGCGATCGAAACAGGGCTGGTTTCGCCGGTCAGCGGCAGGTCAAGCGCGATGAGGCGGGCAAAGGCCAGTTTGGCGGCGCTTATCACCTCGGGCCCATCACGCAAGAGAATGGTGCGGGCGGTGAGGTCGACGAGGGGGCGGAACGGCTCCATCAGGTCATCGGCGAGGGCAAAGGCATTGCTACGGTTTCTGTGGAAGATGCCTATGGTCGGGTGCAGGCCGCTGGCCGTGATGGCGCGGGCAGTGGCGGCGCGCAGGACGGTATACCCGTAGTTCAAGAGTCCGTTCACGTCCGGGCGGTTCGGGTCGCGGCGGAAATCGGGGCCAAGCAGCATCGGCCAGTAAAGGCGCGCGGCCTGCGCCTCGGCATTGGTGCTGTCGCCGGACTGGACGTTTCGGGCGATGAACTCCAGTGGTGCGCGAGGCTGGCCGATGGCGGCTAGGGCGGCGGCCTGCATCTGGATTTTGGCGATCACTACGCGCTTCCAGGCCTGTTTGCGCAAGGGTTCGGGTGCGTCCCATTGCGCGCGCATCCGGGCACCTTGGGCATGGTGGCCCTCGATCGGCAGCAGCACGGAACGCGGCTGGTGGTTGGCCGCGCAAAGCACGACCGGCGCGCCGCGTTCAGCCAATTCGACCAGCAGTGAGTTGGTCCAAGTGGTGCCATGGGCATGGACAATGACGGCAGCGATCTGGTCGAGCGGGACGCGACCGATGGTCTGGCCATCCTGCGCCACCGTCAGAAAGCCGCGATCCCGCGACAAGTGGCGGCCATCTTGGGCAATGTCGACGATTTGATCCAGCGCGGCACCCGAAACATTAACCTTTGTTAAAGTATCGGGCGATTCAGGCCATTTTCAGGCGATTTTTGGTGGGCCGGGATCGCGTACGCGTCCCATTTCATCGACGATGACGCGGCGGGCTCCGGATTTGATGAGGGAGGGGGCCTGCATTCGGATATAGAGATCCTCTTTGTCCTTGCGATAGCGTTGGTCAGCGTTGCTTTGGTTGTGAGCGACCATCGAAACTTGGCCGTTGACGTTGAATTTCTCAACTGTCGCAATGACCGGGCCGAACTTGCTATCCTCCAACCGAACCATGTCGTTCTTGAACAGCCTTAGCATCCGCTTTGCGGCGGGATGGGGCCGGTGGTCCAGGTTTCGGTGGGCGTCAAAGGTCGAGATGACGACATGTTTGAAACGGCCGTCTGGCATCCGCCAGATTTCATAACATTGGTTGCTGTCGCCCTTGTAGCCTTTGTAGGCCACGCCATTGCGGTCCTTGATCTCAATGACATCCACTGGCTCGATGATCCGCACACGGCGGATGCCGTGATAGGCACCCGACCGGGCGGCAAAGGCGCGCAGGGCGGCCTGGTACTCCTTGCCGTCCTTGCCCTTGGTGGCAGCCGTCAAAGCCTCGGCCAGGGGGCGGTCGCGGAGTTTGTCCACCATCGCCGGGGTCAGGCTGTCAAAGGGCTTGCGCGTGACAACCAGCGGCACGCCATTCAGGCTTTCGCCGGTCAGGCCATAGGCGGTGTCGTTGTGCAGCTGCCCGGTGGTCGTGTCGGCCCCCTTCGCGCGCGCCTCTGAGTCGATGTGGCCATGGTCGGCGCGGTGGCTGACGGTCATGGCGTTGATACGCACCTTGACGGAGTCGCGGAAACCTTCCCACGGTGGGGGGACTTTGGAGGCGAGGTCATCCAGACCCTTCCCTGCGTCGATCTTGGACTGATCGGCCATGCGCTTTACCAGTCCTGGGTCGGTGGCCCCGATCACGGCGGCATCGAGGGCATGGTGGCGGTGGTCCATGCGGTTCTTGGACTTGTTTACATCGCGTTGGTCGTCATGCAGCAGGCCGTTCAGGCCCCAGTGGCGGCGCAGCATTTCGGTCAGTCGACCGGGGACGACCCAGACATGCCCGCCCGCGGTGAAAAGCCGGTCAAGGTATTCGCGCGCGATGCGAGACAGATATTGGGTATCGACCAAGGCGCGGTCGAGGAAATCGCGCTCGCCTTCGAATTTCGCCATGGCATCGGGCTTGAAGCGCCATTGCTTATTTTCGGGCAAGTGTTTCAGGTTCTCCCCCTCCAGCGCCCAGATGTGCATTCCACCCTGTGCGGCCTCGGCGGGTGATTTGTTGCGCTTGGCACGGTTGGCCTCGCGCAGGCAAAGGGTCTTGTTGTTGCCGCCATCGTCGAGGGTGCGGGAATAGGGCAGGATGTGATCCACGTCGCACTCGCCGGTGAACAGCATTCCGGCGGTGATCAGCTTGCCAGTATAGGGGCAGAAGCGTTTCATCGGGTCTTGGTTCATCTCCTCCCAAACGCGCATAAGGGCGCGGTTGGCACCATTGTCGGGCTGGCCCAGTTCGATCAGCTTGCCACCGCGCGCGATTGCTGCATCGGTGTTCTTCTTGATGGTCCGTTCCGCCTCGGCCTTCTGATCAGCGCTTTGCTTCAATTCGCGCGCCAGTTCGACGACGATTTCATCGGGCTTGCCGTGGACCTTGATGATCAGGTTCACCAGACGGCGAAGCTGGTTCAGGCCGATGTGGACGGTGGGATTGGTGATGCGGCCAAAGCGGGTGATGTCGTCATGCGCAGGGTTCTGGCTGCCGGGGATGACGTGGCTTTCAAGGACTTCGCCATAATAAGGCAGGGCGTCCAGCACCTCTCCCGTGCGTCTGTCGGAGTGGTGCAGCCCGCAGGCGGCGACGGCCTTATCGTAGGTCAGCACGCCCGATTTCAACGCTGCCAGAATGGCTTGGGTGGCTTTCAAACCCAGCCGCGAATAGCCCTCTGGCAAGGGCGCATCGGCGGTAGCGGCGGCATGGGCGCGGTCAAGG
>CALRKX020000315.1:0-3934 GCA_943368305.1 Erythrobacter sanguineus | reverse complement strand
CGACCGTATGGGGCGCGTGGCGCAACGGGCTGTCTTCGGGCGAAATCTCGCCCGCCTCCACCGCCGTGATCTCGGCCCGGATCGCCAGAAGGGCGGTGATAAAGCGGTCGATCTCGGCCTTGGTCTCGCTTTCGGTCGGTTCCACCATCAGGGTGCCCGCCACGGGCCAGCTCATCGTCGGCGCGTGGAACCCGTTGTCGATCAGGCGCTTGGCAATGTCATCCACCGTCACGCCAAACTCGGCAAAGGGCCGGGTATCCAGAATGCACTCATGCGCGACCCGGCCTTTGTTGCCCATGAACAGGATCGGATAGGCCCCCTTCAACCGGCTGGCGATGTAATTGGCGTTCAAAATCGCCACGCGCGTTGCCTGCGTCAGTCCCTCGCCGCCCATCATCAGGCAATAGGCCCAACTGATCAGCAGGATCGAGGCCGACCCATAAGGTGCTGCCGAAACCGGCCCCTCAATCCCACCCGTCTCGGGGTGGCCGGGCAGAAAGGGCGCCAGATGGGCGCGAACTCCGATTGGCCCCATGCCCGGCCCACCGCCGCCATGCGGAATGGCAAAAGTCTTGTGCAGGTTCAGGTGGCTGACATCACCACCAATTTCGCCCGGCTTCACCAACCCCACAAGCGCATTCATGTTCGCGCCGTCGATATAGACCTGCCCACCGTATTCATGGGTGATCTTGCAGACATCCCGCACGGTTTCCTCAAACACGCCATGGGTCGAGGGATAGGTGATCATGCAGGCCGCCAGACTGTCGCCCGCCTCGGCCGCGCGCGCCCGGAAGTCATCCAGATCGACATCGCCATTGGGCGAGGATTTGACGACCACCACCTCCATCCCCGCCATCTGTGCCGATGCCGGATTGGTGCCATGGGCCGACACAGGAATAAGGCAGATATTGCGGTGCGTGTCACCCCGCGCGCGGTGATAGGCCTGAATGGTCAGAAGACCCGCATATTCCCCCTGCGCACCCGAATTGGGCTGCATGGAGAAAGCGTCATAGCCAGTAATCTCGCACAGCTTGGCCTGCAGATCCTCAATCGCCTCGCGGTAGCCAAGCGCTTGATCTGGCGGCACAAAGGGGTGCAGGCTGCCAAATTCTGGCCAGGTGATCGGCATCATCTCTGCCGCCGCATTCAATTTCATCGTGCAAGAGCCCAGCGGGATCATGGCGCGGTCCAGCGCAAGGTCGCGGTCCGACAGGCGGCGCATATAGCGCATCATTTCCGACTCGGCCCGGTTCATGTGGAACACCGGATGCGTCAGGTAGTCGGATGTCCGCAGCATCGCCTCGGGGAAACCGATTTCCGCCTTGGCGGGGGGGGCGGAATGGATGCCAAAGGCCCGCAGCACGCGGTGCAGAACGTCCTCGTTGCTGGTCTCGTCCAGACTGATGCCCACATGGTCATGGCCGACCTTGCGAAAGTTCAGCCCCTCCAGCCGGGCCGCGGCCAGAATACCCGCCTGCCCCACGCCCACCTCGACCGTGATCGTGTCAAAGAACGCCTTGGGCGGCAGGGTGGCCCCCGCGTCGGTCAAGGCCTTGGCCAGACGGACGGTCAGCGAATGCACCCGTTCGGCAATGGCGCGCAGACCGCGGGGCCCGTGAAACACCGCATACATAGACGCCATCACCGCCAGCAGCGCCTGCGCCGTGCAGATGTTGCTGGTGGCCTTTTCGCGGCGGATATGCTGTTCGCGAGTTTGCAACGCCAGCCGGTAGGCCTTGTTGCCCCGCGCATCGATCGACACGCCGACAATCCGCCCCGGCATCGACCGCTTGTGTTCATCCTTGCAGGCGAAAAACGCGGCATGGGGCCCACCGTATCCCATCGGCACGCCGAACCGCTGGGCCGACCCCACGGCCATATCGGCACCCATGGCCCCGGGCTCTTTCAGCATGGTCAGCGCCAGCAGATCGGTCGCCACAACGGCCACGGCCTTGGCAGCATGCAGCGCCTTAATCCACGGCGTCAGGTCGCGCACATGGCCCCAGGTGCCGGGGTATTGAAAGATCGCGCCAAAGACCGCGCCCGCATCCATTTTGGCCGGGTCACCCACAATGACCTCGATCCCCAAAGGCTCGGCCCTGGTCTTGATCACGCCGATGGTCTGGGGGTGACAACCCTCATCGACAAAGAACGCCTTGGCCTTCGACTTCGCGACCCGCTCGGCCATGGTCATCGCCTCGGCCGCCGCCGTCGCCTCGTCCAGCAGGCTGGCATTGGCCACCGGCAGGCCAGTCAGGTCGGCCACCATGGTCTGATAGTTCAGCAGCGCCTCCAGCCGCCCTTGGGCGATTTCGGGCTGATAGGGCGTGTAAGCCGTATACCACGCCGGATTTTCCAGAATGTTGCGCTGGATCGCAGGCGGGGTGACGGTGCCGTAATAGCCCTGCCCGATCAGGCTGGTCATCACCTTGTTCCTGGCCGCAACCTCGCGCATCCGTGCCAGCAGCTCGTGCTCTGACAAGGGGGCCCAGCCCAAGGGCAGCGCCTGCCGGATCGACTGTGGCACGGTCTGGTCGATCAGATCGTCCAGCGAGGCGGCGCCGGTCGCGGCCAGCATCTCCTCCATTTCCGAAGGCGAAGGGCCGATGTGGCGGCGGTTGGCGAAATCATAGGGGTCATAGTCGGTGGGCGTGAAGGTCATTGCCAAAACCTCGGGCATGAGAACGCAAACTCCCGGTGGGAATTTGCACCTGTCTTCGGGAAATTGCCCGGCACCCTGGGGCATCCGGGCCGGACCATCAGGCGATGAAGTCCTTGTATTCATCCTCGTCCATGAAATCCTCAAGGACCGACAGATCATCCAGCTTCATCTTGAAAAACCAGGCCGCCCCCAGCGGGTCTTCGTTCACCAGCGCGGGATTATCGACCAGCTTTTCGTTGACCATGACAATCTCGCCATCGACCGGGGCCAGAATATCCGACGCGGCCTTGACGCTTTCGATCACGCTGACCTCATCGCCCGCCGCAACCACGGTTTCCGGCTCTGGCAGTTCGACGAACACCACATCGCCCAGCGCCTCGGACGCATGTTCGGTGATGCCGACAACGACCAGATCGCCCTCGACCCGCAGCCATTCGTGTTCCTTGGTGAATTTCATGGTCATCCTCAGCGTTTGTAGGTTGTGGGGTTGAAAGGCATGTCGGCCACGGTGACGGGCAGGCGCTTGGCGCGCACTTCACCTTCCAGCGTGGTGCCGGTTTTTGCATGAGCCACGGGCACATAGCCCATGGCGATGGGGGCATTGACCGAAGGACCGAAGCCACCAGAGGTGATCTGCCCCGCCGGAACATCGCCGTCAAACAGCAGGGTTCCGTCGCGCATCGGCGCGCGGCCTTCGGGGCGCAGGCCGACACGGCGGCGCGCCGGCCCCTCGGCCAGTTCGGCCAGAATGCGCGCGGCACCGGGAAAGCCGCCCGCCCGTGCCCCGACCGCCTTGCGGGCCTTCTGGATTGCCCAGACCAGACCCGCCTCGACCGGGCTGGTGGTGGTGTCGATGTCATGGCCGTAAAGGCAAAGCCCCGCCTCCAGCCGCAGGCTGTCGCGTGCGCCAAGGCCGATGGGCATCACCTCGGGCATGTCCAGCAGGCGGCGGGCGAAGGCTTCGGCCTGCGCCACGGGCACGGAAATCTCATAGCCATCCTCGCCGGTATAACCCGACCGGCTGACCCACAGATCGCCAAACACGCCCACATCCATGAACCGCATCGCCGCCACGCCCGGCTCAATCCGCGCCAAAGCCGCCTCGGCCAAAGGCCCTTGCAGCGCCAGCAGAGCGCGGTCCTGCAAAAACTCCACCTCGGCCACATCGGCCAAATGGGCGCGCATATGGGCCACGTCGGCATGCTTGCACGCAGCATTGACCACAACAAACAGATGATCGCCCCGGTTGGCGAACATAAGGTCATCCAGAAT
>CALRKX020000314.1:0-3945 GCA_943368305.1 Erythrobacter sanguineus | reverse complement strand
TACAGCTTGGCGGCAACTGCTTCCCAATTGACCAGCTTTTCCAGGAAGTTGGTCAGATAAGCCGGACGCTTGTTGCGGAAGTCGATGTAGTAGGAATGTTCCCACACATCGCAGCCCAGCAGCGCGGTCTGACCAAAGCACAAGGGGTTCACGCCATTTTCGGTCTTGGTGACCTTCAGCGCACCCGAGGCGTCCTTGACCAGCCAGGCCCAGCCCGACCCGAACTGACCGGCACCGGCGGCGGCGAAATCTTCCTTGAACTTGGCGACCGAACCGAACGCCTCGACCAGCGCCTTTTCCAGCGCGCCGGGGATCTTCTTGTCTTCGCCCGGACCCATCACTTCCCAGAACAGGTTGTGGTTCCAATGCTGCGAGGCATTGTTGAAAATGCCGTTCTGGGCAACCGAACCGGCGGCATAGGTGCCTTTGACGATCTCTTCCAGCGACTTGGTTTCCCACTCGGTCCCGGCAATCAGCTTGTTGCCGTTATCGACATAGGCCTTGTGGTGCAGGTCGTGGTGGTATTCCAACGTCTCCTTCGACATGCCAAGCGAGGCAAGCGCATCGTGGGCATAGGGCAGATCGGGAAGGGTGAAAGCCATCTGACATCTCCTGTTCGTCGCGGATTTGGACTAGGGGGAATAAGGCCCCGCAAAGCCGGAAGGTCAAGGAGTCGCGGGCGAAATCATTGCTTCTTGCAACTGCCGCCGGCGGAAAAGGTGTTGTCATAGCCCGCTGGCACGGCCCGCATGCTGATGTGCATGTCCGATTTGCGGATGATCGCGCTATAGACCATCTCGCTTTTGTCACGACCCTTTCCGTCGGTCACCATATAGGACCAGCCCAGCCCCAACCGCTGGCCATTGTCGGCTGTAACCTTCGCCATGATCGGTTTCTTCACGAAATACTGGATCACCGGATCATTGACCAAGGCCTGCTTGGCGCCCGGCTCGATCAGCACGACCAGTTGCTTTGGCACCCAGTTCATGCGCCGTCCAACCTCAAGATTGCAAATATAGGTCAGGGGTTTAGCCAAAATGATCGTCGGGACGACAAGACCAGAAACCAGGGCTGCCAGCAACAATGAACCACGCATGAACCAAATACCTCTTGAACAGCCCCCTCTACTATTTCCCGCTGATCGGCGTTGGTCAACGGCAATAGCAAGGGGTTATTCCAGCCGCGCCGGGAACCCTTCGGCCCGCAGGTCGGTGCCAAGCGCATCCTCCAGCAGCTTGACGATCTGGGTTGATTGCGCCGCGCCGCCATAGGCTGCCTTGCCCTTGACAAAGGTCTGCGCCGTCATCCCCGCCAGATCCAGCGACACGCCGAATTCGCGGCCAAAACCCATGGCAAAGCCAAGGTCTTTCAACGCCAGGTCCATGCTGAAGGCAATGTCATAGCTGCCGTTCAGAATAAGCTGGCCTTCGGTTTCATGCACGAAACTGCTGCCGGAAGAGGCGGCGATGGCCTCCCATGCGGTTTTCAGGTCAAGCCCGCCGCGCTTGGCCAGCATCAGCGCCTCGCCATCCGCGACCAGATGGATAAAGGCCAACATGTTGGTGATGACCTTGATCACCGCCGCCGACCCCAGGTCGCCCATGTGGAAAATGCGGTTGCCTATCGCCTTCAGCGCCGGTTCATGCAGGGCGAACAGATCGGCATCGCCCCCCACCAGCACGGTAATCTCTCCTCGCGCCGCCAGATGCACCCCCCCCGTCACCGGCGCTTCCAGAAGGCGGATGTCCGACCCTTTCGCCAACCCGCCCAAGCGGCGGATGTCATCGCGGCCAATGGTCGAATTCTCGATCCACGTCGCCCCAGGCTTCAGGGTGATCAGCATTTCCGCCAGAACCAGTTCGCTGACGGCGGGCGACGGCAGGCAGGTGAACACATGGTCCACCTGCCCCGCCAGATCGGTCACAGATGTCGCAACCCCTGCCCCGGCCGCCGCATGGCGTTCGGCCAATGCGGGGTCGCGGTCATAGACCACCACATCAAACCCCTGCCGGATCAGCGACATGGCAAGGTGGCCGCCCAGGTTGCCCAGGCCGATATATCCGTATTTCATCCGTTCCTCCCGTTCGGGGCGCCTAGGCGCCCCAGCCGACCACACCCTTGATTTCGCAGAAATCGTGGATGCCCCAATCGGCATATTCGCGCCCGTTACCCGATTGTTTGTAGCCCCCGAACGGCGCAAACGTATCCCAATCCGGGTAGTTCAGGTTGATGGTGCCCGCCCGCAACCGACGCGCCAGCGGCTTGGCCTCCTCGACCGGGCCGGCAATATAGGCGGCAAGGCCGTAAGGCGTATCGTTCGCCATGGTGACCGCGTGATCCAGATCGTCATAGGGCAGGATCGCCAGCACCGGGCCAAAGATTTCCTCGCGCGAGACGGTCATTTCATTGGTCACATCACCAAAGATCGTCGGGCGCACGAACCAGCCACGGTTCACGCCCACGGGCCGCCCGATACCGCCACAAACCAGCGTCGCGCCCTCATCAATCCCGGCCTGGATCAACCGCTGCACCTTGTCGAATTGCAGCTTCGAAACCAGCGGCCCCATCGTGGTCGCGGTGTCGCGCGGATCGCCCACCAACACCTCATCGGCGGCTTCCTTGGCATAGCCCAGCGCCTCATCATGCAGATCGCGCGGCACGAACATGCGGGTCGGTGCGTCGCAGCTTTGCCCGGTGTTGCCAAAGCAGCCCGCAACACCCGCCTTCACCGCCTCGGCCAGATCGGCAGAGCGCAGGATGATGTTGGGCGACTTGCCGCCCAGTTCCTGCGCCACGCGCTTCACGGTCGGCGCGGCGGCGGCGGCAATCGCCGTGCCTGCGCGGGTCGAACCCGTAAAACTGACCATATCCACTTCGGGGTGCGACGACATCCGCGCGCCCACCTCTGGCCCGTTGCCGTTGACCAGATTGAACACCCCCGGCGGAACCCCCGCCTCATGGCAAACCTCGGCAAACAGCAGGCCAGACAGCGGCGCAATTTCCGAAGGTTTCAGCACCATGGTACAACCGGCGATCAGCGCAGGCGCCACCTTGCAGGCGATCTGGTTCATCGGCCAGTTCCACGGCGTGATCAGCGCACAAACGCCGATGCCTTCCAGCACGATCCGGGTGGAACCGCGCATATATTCCCATTCCATATCCTCGGCGGCCTTGATGGTGCTTTCAATATGCACCTGCCCTGCCCAGGCCTGCGCGCCCCGCGCCCATTCGATCGGCGCGCCCATTTCGGTGGACATGGCTTGGGCGAATTCTTCGTAGCGGGAGTTGTAGACCTCTAGGATGCGCTTGACCAAGGCGATGCGCTCGGCCAGCGGCCTCACCGTCCAGCCGTCAAACGCCGCGCGCGCCGCCGCAATCGCGCGGTCGGCATCGGCGGCGGTGCCCAGCGCCACTTCACCCACGATCTCTTCAGTTGCGGGGTTTTCAACGCCGAACTTGGTGGCACCGGGCAGCGGATCAACCCACCCGCCGTTGATGTAGAACTGGCCGATATGCTTGGAAATGGTCATGGCATTCTCCTGTCGGACTGGCGGCATGTTGCCGCTCTCTTTACCGGGCCAGCCTAGTCCGGCTGGCCCGCCCGGCGCAATCGGCCCTAGTTGAAATAGATGTTGAACCGCGCCCGCACGGCGGCATCAATCGCCGGATCAACGACACAGCCCGCCTTGGATAGAATGGCATTCTTGCGCGCCATGGCGGTGTCAAGCAGCAGGGGCTTGCCCGCCTCGTTCCATTCCTTGGGGCTCATCCGGTTGCCGACCTTGGGATAGATGTATTCGGTCTGCATAAGTTTCAGTGTCTGGTCCGACCCAAGGTAATGCCCCGGCCCGCCCAGACAGACCTCTTTCATCGCATCCAGGCTGGTGCTGTCGGGCGTCACATCAATGCCCCGCACCAGACGCATCGCCTGCCCCAAGAGGTCAT
>CALRKX020000313.1:0-3964 GCA_943368305.1 Erythrobacter sanguineus | reverse complement strand
CGCCCGGATCGAACCCAAAGCCGGAGAGCGGCTGACCCCGCTGGTTCTGGTGTCCGAACAGCGTATCGACCGCCCGCGCAGCAGCGCCTCGACCGCCTCTTTGACGGTCGCGTCGACCAGCCCCGCCGCAGCTTCGGCGGGCCCGATCGTTCCGGTGCGCCCGCGTCGCGTGTCTCCCGGCTCGGTTGCCGCCGCCCCCCGCACGCTGCCGCCCGTGGCCGCCCCCGTCCAGAATGACCTGATGGACGACGACGAGGCCGAAGATATGGGCGCAGAGGTTTCCGCAGAAAACCTGTTCGTCGAAGGCGAGAATTTCACCGATTTCGCTGAACGCCTTGGCGCCGAAAATCTTGCCGAACTGATCGAGGCGGCGGGCGTCTATTGCGCCACCGTGCTGAACCGGCCAGAGTTTCCCCGCCCGCTGATCCTGCGCCAGATCGCCGGCCTGCCCGGCGGTGCCGGGGCCAGCCGCGACGACATCCTGCGCGGCTTTGGTCAGTTGCTGCGCGATGGTCGCATCGCCAAGGTCGGCCACAACCAGTTCGCGATGACCGAACAGTCGTCGCTGTTGACCGAAGCGAGAAAGGTCGCCGGCTGACGCTGCCACGATCAGCCTGAAAGGCGGGCCGCCCCTGGGGTTGGCCCGCCTTTTTTATGGCTCGCGCTGGTCGGGGCCGTTGCCGGGATCGGGCTGGCCGATGCCCTTGAACACCGCCTTGAACGGCAGCGCCCACAGGAACCCCAACCCGACATAAACGCCAAGTTCCACCAGAATCGGCGGGCGGTTCAACCAGTTCACCACCGTCACCGCCACCACGACATAGGCGGGCAATCCCACCAGGAGGATCAGCAGCGCCAGCCGCTTGCGGGTCTTGTAGGCCAGCGCCACCGGCTCAATCCGCGAAGGGGTCAGTCACCAGGATCGTGTCATCACGCTCCGGGCTGGTCGACAGCAAGGCGACGGGGCACTGGATCAGCTCTTCGATGCGGCGGACGTATTTGATCGCCGCCCCGGGCAGTTGCGCCCAGCTCCGCGCCCCGGCGGTCGATTCGCTCCAGCCTTCCATTTCTTCATAGATGGGGGTGCAGCGTGCCTGTTCATTGGCAGCGGTGGGCAGATAATCCATCCGCTTGCCGTCCAGATCATAGCCAACGCAGATTTTCAGCGTCTTGAACCCGTCCAGCACATCCAGCTTGGTCAGCGCGATGCCCGACACGCCGCTGGTGGCGCAGGTCTGGCGCACCAGAACCGCGTCGAACCAGCCGCAGCGGCGCTTCCTGCCCGTGACGGTGCCAAATTCATGACCGCGCGTGCCCAGACGCTCGCCATCCTCATCGAACAACTCGGCCGGGAACGGGCCTTCGCCGACGCGGGTGGTATAGGCCTTCACGATCCCCAGCACGAAATCAATCGCGGTCGGCCCAAGGCCGACGCCGGTCGCCGCCTGCCCGGCAAGGGTGTTGGACGAGGTGACAAAGGGGTAGGTGCCGAAATCGACATCCAGCAGCGCGCCTTGCGCGCCTTCGAACAAGATGCGCTTGCCGGCGCGGCGCGCCTCGGTCAGCACCTTCCACACCGGGGCGGCAAAGGGCAGAACCTTGGGCGCAATCGCTTGCAACGCGGCAATCAGGCTCGCACGGTCAACGGGCTCCAGCCCCAGACCTTTGCGCAGCGCATCGTGATGCGCCAGCAGGCGGTCAACGCGTGTTTCCAGCGTTGCCGCATCGGCCAGATCGGCGACGCGAATGGCACGGCGGCCCACCTTGTCCTCATAGGCCGGGCCGATGCCCCGCCCGGTGGTGCCGATCTTGGCCACGCCCACCGCGCCTTCGCGGGCACGGTCCAGTTCCCCATGCAGCGGCAGGATCAACGAGGTGTTTTCCGCGATCAGCAGGTTTTCCGGCGTGATGTTCACACCCTGCCCGCCCAGTTTGGCAATCTCTGCCTCCAGGTGCCAGGGGTCCAGCACGACGCCGTTGCCGATGACCGACAGCTTGCCCCGCACCACGCCCGAGGGCAGCAGGCTGAGCTTGTAGACCTTTTCGCCGATGACCAGCGTATGGCCCGCGTTGTGGCCACCCTGAAACCGCGCCACCACATCGGCGCGTTCGGACAGCCAGTCCACGATCTTGCCCTTGCCCTCGTCACCCCATTGGGCGCCCACGACAACCACGTTGGCCATGCTTTCGGTCCTTGCTTTTGGAAAAACCGTGCGTCCTATAGCGGTCCGCCGCCCGCTATGAAACCGCAAAATGGCCGCAGCGGAAAACTAGTGATCGCCGCCCTTGCCCGCGCGCATGAAAAAGGCCGGCGCGGGGTTGCCCCACACCGGCCCTTTCAATGGCTGACAGGTGCTCAGGCCTGCTTGCGGCGTCCCGATGCCACACCGGCCAGCGCCAGGGCAGCCCCCAAGAGCAGGCCCGCCGCCGGAACCGGCACGTTGGCAGGCAGTTCCGCCGAAGGCAGCGGCGCAGGCGCGGCGGCGGCCACCGGCAGGTCGATCGTATAGGCCAGCGGCGTGCCGTTCCACGGCACGATCGCCAGATAGAGAGTGCCAAGGAAGATATCGTTCAGCGTCAGGCTGGCGGTCGAGGTCAGCGACCCCGATTGCCCGAACCACGGGGTGCCCGCATTCCAGCTATTATAGCTGACCTGATAGCTGGTCACGCCATCATTGTCCCAGCCCCACTGGAACGGGGTATAGCTGTAAAGGATCGCTCCTCCGGCGGTCAGGTTGCCAGAGGTGTAAATGCTTGCGCCCGAAAAGCCAAAGGTCAGCGTCTGCGCCCCGGCTTTCAGCCCGGTCAGCAACAGCACATCCAGATCGCTGGCGGTGCCAGACACCTGAGAGGAGCCGGTCGCGATGGCGGTGGGGTTGAACCAGTCCGACGAAAAATCGGTGGTCTCGGTAACGGTGGCGGCCCCGACAGGCAGGGCGGCAAGGCAAAGAGCGGCGGCAAGAACGGTACGCATGGAGGTAACTTTCAGGTTCACAGGGGGGGAGTCGATGCCGCGGATATAGGGCGGGGGTTGGGGCAAAAACATGGCAGGCCCTGGGGGGAAATCTGCCCGTCCCGCCGCAGACCGGAATGACGCAGCGTCACAGCGCCGCTGTGGCACAGGCCAGACAAGGCGGCGCATTGGCGCGCGCCCTCTTGCGTGCCATCCCCCTTCCGCCTAGATAGGCGCGTCAGCTTCGGGAAGCCCTATGGAAAACGTCGTCCTCACCATCCACCTGATCCTCGCGCTGCTCCTGATCGGGGTTGTGCTGCTTCAGCGGTCCGAAGGCGGCGGGCTGGGCATGGGTTCCACCGGCGGCGTCATGTCGAACCGGGGGGCAGCCACCGCGCTGTCCAAGCTGACCTGGATCTTTGCCATCGGCTTCATCATCACCTCGATCTCGCTGACCGCCATCGCCACGCGCCTGAACACCGCCGGCTCGATCGCCGATCAGCTTGCCACGCCGCCCGCTTCGGGCACCGAAGCCCCGGCCCCCGCGCCCGCAGGCAACCTGCCCACCGGCAACGACCTGCTGCCGCCCACGCCCGGCGATGCGCCTGCTGCCCCTCCGGCAGCCCCGGCCGCACCCGCAGCGCCCAGCAACTAACCACAACCTGTGGGCGCTTCGGCGCCCCTTTCAGCATTATCTTGCGGTCGGCTTGCGCATGGGCGCCTTTGGCGTTATGACTCGAGTCCCGTAGTGGCTGCGCATTGGCGCGGCGAATCAGGCATTCATCTGCGGGGTCCACATGGCGCGTTACATCTTCATTACCGGCGGCGTGGTTTCGTCGCTGGGCAAAGGTCTCGCGTCTGCTGCCCTTGGTGCGCTGCTGCAAGCGCGCGGCTATACCGTTCGCCTGCGCAAGCTTGACCCCTATCTCAACGTCGATCCCGGCACCATGTCGCCCTTCGAACATGGCGAGGTTTTCGTCACCGATGACGGCGCGGAAACCGACCTTGACC
>CALRKX020000312.1:0-3965 GCA_943368305.1 Erythrobacter sanguineus | reverse complement strand
CATCTTCGCGGGTCAGGGCCGTTACGCTGTCAATCGTGCCGTCGCCGGTGCTGCCATAGGGGTGGCTGCCAAAGCTGCGAGCCGACAAGAGTTCGCCCGCAATCTTGCCGGGGTCTTCCGCCGAGGCGCGCAGATTGGCCAGAACCTGGCCTTTCACCCTGTCCACCGCGTCCTGATCGAACCGGGGGTTCACCAGCGCCTCGCGCAGCAGGGTGATCGAGGCATCGCGCTTTTCGGTCAGGAACTGGGCCGAAACCGAGACGCCATCGGCATCAGAGCCAAAGCTGATCTTGGTGGCAAGCCCGTCGCGGGCGGCTGCAAAGCCTTGGGCATCCATCGCGCCCGCGCCTTCCTCCAACGTGGCGGTCATCAGGTTGATGGCGCCGCGTTTGGCCGGATCATCCAGCGAGGTGCCGCCCTTGAAGCGCAGTTCTAGCGCAGTGAAAGGAATCGAGTGATCCTCGACCAGCCAGGCCTTGATGCCGCCCGGAGAGGTGACTTCCTGAATGGCGGTTTCGGCGTGCAGCGGCAGGGCAAGGGCGATAAGGGCGACAGCGGCCCGGAACAGGGGAATCATTGCGCGGCCTCTTTCGCTTTGGGCACCAGCCAGCCGGTGACGGCATGGTCGCGGTTCAGCACATCACGCGCGGCGACCATCACATCGTCCACCGTCACCTCTTGCAGCACCTTGGGCCAGTCCTGCACGTCCTTGACCGTCAGGCCAATGGCCAGGGCCTGACCGTATTCATTGGCCTGACCTTCGGCGCTGTCGCGGGCATAGATTTCCTGTGCACGGATCTGAGTCTTGATGCGGTCAAAATCAGCCGGGTCGGGACCGTCCTTCAGGAATTTGGCCAGAACCTCATCCATCGCTTTTTCGGCATCGGTCAGGTCAACGCCGGGAACCGGGGTAAGATACAGGCCGAAGGTGGTGGGGTCGACGGCGGCGCCATCATAGAAGGCGGCAGACCAGACGGCCTTTTTCTGCTGGAATTGCAGGGATTTGGCCAGAACAGAGCTAGTGGGGTTGCCGCCCAGAAGTTCGGCCAGAATGGTCAGCGCGGCGGCGGTCTTCTGATCGCCGGCGTTGCGTTCGGGCGCAAGGTAGGTGCGGACCAGATAGGGTTCTGATACCCGTTCATCCGCCATGGTCAGGCGGCGTTCGGCCAGTTGCGGCGGTTCCTGTGGGCGGGCGCGGGGCTTGATGTCTTGCGATGGGTCTAGCGGGCCATAGGTCTTCTCGGCCAGTTTCAGCACGTCTTTGGGTTGCACATCGCCCGCGACGACCAGAATGGCGTTGTTGGGCGCGTAATTGGCCTTGTAGAAGTCCAGCGCATCTTGCCGCGACAGCTTTTCCATCTCATGCCGCCAGCCGATCACCGGGATGCCATAGGGGTGGTTGAGGTATTGCGCGGCAGAGCGCTGTTCGGTGAAAAGGGAGCCGGGGTCGCTGTCGGTGCGCTGACCGCGTTCTTCCAGAATGACCTGCCGTTCTGTGGTCACATCGTCTTCGGTCAGTTGGAGGTTGCGCATCCGGTCTGCCTCCATCGTCATCATCAGCTCCAGCCGGTCGGCGGCGACGCGCTGAAAATAAGCGGTGTAATCCGAGGTGGTGAAGGCGTTGTCATTGCCGCCGTTCTGTTCGACCGTCGCCGAAAACTCGCCCGCCTTCATCGTGGCAGTGCCCTGAAACATCAGGTGTTCCAGAAAATGCGCGATACCGGAATGGCCCGGGGGCTCATCGGCGGCGCCGATGCGATACCACACCATCTGCGTGACCACGGGCGCGCGGTGATCTTCGATCACTACGATGTCGAGGCCGTTCTTCAGCTTGTAGGTGGTGACGGCATCGGCAAGAGCCGGGCTGGCAAGCGCCAGAGTGGCAAGGCAGCCAAGGGTCAGGCGTCGCAACATGGGCATCCTCGGACGGGTTACTGGCATCGGGGGCCAAGCTACCCGGCAAGGGGATGGGCGCAAGCCCCGCCGGACGGGGCCGACGCGAATGTGATTATTGTTCGCCGTCTTTTGCAGGCGGGGCCGAGGGGGTCTTGGCTCCCGCCTTGCGCCAGCGCAACAGTTCGGCCTGCTGGTTCAGCGACATCTTGCCATAGGCGTTGTAATAGACGTTCACGCTGAACAGCCGCTGCAGCACGCGGCCGTTATGCTTGCGGCGATAATCGAGGTCTTCGCTGGCAAGCGTCGGCCGGATGTTGCCGTTGACACCATGGCGGCCAGCACTATTGACCAGCGCGCCATCGGCCGCCGGAACACCACCCGCGCCCGCCGGGTTGCCACCAAGCGCAACGATAGCATCCGCATCGGGGGTGGCATCGGTGCGGTTGGCCGCGCCGGGGGTGGGTGCGGGCAGGTCGGCCAGATCTTCGGGCATCGCCAGCGGCTTGGGCGGCACGATGGAAAACTCGTCGGGGCCAGCCGTGTCAGAGCGGATGTTCATCAACTGGGGCATCTTGCCTGACGAGCCGCAGCCCGCCACGAACAGAAGCGCCGCGCCCGCAATTGCGAGAACCACCCGTGCCGCTGTCATGCCTGCCTCCGCCTTAGCTTTCCGCCGTCTTAGCCTATCAGGAAACCCGCGTCACGGGGTCTTTCGGCGCTTCGGGCCCGGCTTGGCGGCTTTGTTCCCGCCAGAGCGGCCCGTGAACACCACCAGACCCAGCGCACCGGCGAAAATTGCCACATCAGCCACGTTGAAGGAAAACGGGTTTTCGATGCCACAGCAGGACATGTTCAGGAAATCGGCGACATAGCCATAGGCCAGCCGGTCGATCACATTGCCGATCGCCCCGCCCACCAGCACGCCTGCCGACACCTCTGCCCATGTGCCGAAGCGGTTCTGGCGCACCCAGTGGATGACCCAGCCCGAAATCAACAGCGCAAGGGCGATCAAGAGCCAGCGGCCCAGATCGGCCTCGCTGTAGAACAGGCCGAAATTCATCCCCCGATTCTCGGCCCAGCGAAAGTTCAGCAGGGGGTCAATGACATTGACCTCTCCCCTTTCGCGCAGGCCGACAAGGTGGATCACCCCCAACTTGGAGGCCTGATCCAGCGCCAGGGTGATCAGGGCGGAAAGGGCCAGCCGCCGCATGATCAGTGCCGGAAGTGGCGCTGGCCGGTGAAGACCATGGCAAGGCCTTCGGCATCGGCGGCGTCGATCACGGCCTGATCATTCATGCTGCCGCCGGGCTGGATGACCGCCGTCGCCCCCGCCGCCGCCGCCGTCAGCAGGCCATCGGGGAAGGGGAAGAAGGCATCGGACGCCACGACAGAGCCGATGGTGGGGGTCTGCGGCAGGCCCAAGGCATCGGCCATGTCTTCGGCCTTGCGCGCCGCGATGCGGGTGCTGTCCACGCGGCTCATCTGGCCCGCGCCCACGCCCACGGTCGCCCCGTCTTTGACATAGACGATGGCGTTGGATTTCACATGCTTGGCCACTTTCCAGGCAAAGAGCAGGTCGGCCAGTTCCGCCTCGGTCGGGGCGCGTTTGGTGACCACCTTCAGATCGGCGGGGGTGATGGTATCCACATCCGAATCCTGCACCAGAAAGCCGCCCGCGACCTGCCGGAAGGCAAGGTTGCCTTTGCCTGCATCGGGCAGGGCATCGGTGGTCAGCAGGCGCAGGTTTTTCTTGGTGGCAAAGATGGCGCGGGCCTCATCACTCGCGCCCGGGGCGATGACGACTTCGGTGAAGATCTTGACGATCTCTTCCGCCGTCGCGGCATCAAGCGGCTGGTTCAGGGCGACGATGCCGCCAAAGGCCGAGGTCTGGTCGCACTGATAGGCGCGCTGATACGCCTCGGTCAGCGTCTTGCCTTGGCCCACGCCGCAGGGATTGGCGTGTTTGATGATGGCGCAGGCCGGGCCGGATTTGAATTCGGCCACCAGTTCAAAGGCCGCGTCTGTGTCGTTGATGTTGTTGTAGGACAGTTCCTTGCCCTGCCACTGCT
>CALRKX020000311.1:0-3965 GCA_943368305.1 Erythrobacter sanguineus | reverse complement strand
AGGCTGCCGTTCCCGGCAAGCAAATGGCGGAACGTGCTGCCAAAAAGGCCGCCCGCGCTGCCGCTCCTGCCGAAGAATGATCTGAACGGGCGGCCTTCGGGCCGCCTGCTTTCCGAAAGGACGGGCGATGACAGACCCTGACCGCATCTGCGTCGGCGCAATAGCCGGAGCCTTCGGCGTGGCTGGCGAGGTTCGCCTGAAGTCCTATTGCGCCGAACCCACGGCCATTGCCGATTACGGCCCGCTTTATACCGAAGACGGCACCCGCAGCTTTCGCATCACCCTGACCCGGCCGGTTGCCGGCGGCCTTGGGGCCCGCGTTCAGGGCGTCAAGACCAAGGAAGAGGCCGATGCCCTGCGCGGTACTCAACTTTATGCCGACCGGGCGCGCCTGCCGCATCTGCCAGATGACGAGTTCTACCACGCCGACCTGATCGGCCTTGCCGTGCAGGATACCGGCGGTGTCGCCCTTGGCACGGTGCAGGCGGTTCACAACCACGGCGCGGGCGATATTCTGGAAATTTCCGGTCCCGGCCTCAAATCTGCCCTGATGGTGCCATTCACGCTTGTTGCAGTGCCGACAGTTGATCTGACCACTCGCAGGATCGTTGTCGATCTGCCCGAGGGGTTGGACTAGACCGCGCCGCAGGGCGCCGACAGCAACCAGCGGAACGGTGCCAGAATGGCAAAGACCAGAATGTTCGATCGTGCGACCTTGCTGATGACGGCGATGGCGCTCTTGTATTTCGGCCCGCTGCTGGCGGGTCTGGGCGGCGCGGGTTGGCCTGCGGTTTATGCCTTTGCCGTGATCTTCACGCTGTGGCTGATCGTGCTGCGGCCGCAGTCCTGGCCCCGCAACGCGGCGCAATGGCATGACCCCGCCGTGCTGCTGCATGCGCTGACGCAGGTGGTGGCGCAATGCCTGTTGGTTGCGGTGTTGTTCGGCGTTGGTCGGGGCATTGGCGGCACGCTTGGAGCGGTGGTCGGCTGGCCTGCGTGGTTCCCCCTGTCACTCAGCTTTCTGTCGGTGCCGCTGGCCCGGCTGATCTGGGATCCGTGGATGGCCGAAGAGATGGAGCGGCTTGGCGCCGAGGCGGCGGCGCAGGCCGAGCGCGTGACCCATGCTGCCGATGGGCCGGTTGCCGCTGCCGCAGCACAGCCGGATGCCGCCTAGCGGCGTCCGGTCAACCGCATACTCTTTCGCCGCCTGTCCCCTTCGGTTAAAAGGCACCATGACCGAAGAACCACCCAAATCCCACGGCCGCCTTTCCATCCGTGCCAGCCTGCAACCGCGCGATCTGATGGATGAACAGCCGCGCCTGAAAGGGGCGTGGGAGGCCCGCATCGTCACCCTGTTCCCTGATGCCTTTCCGGGTATTCTGGGCCTGTCGCTGATGGGCAAGGCGCTGGACATGGGGCTTTGGCGGCTGGAAACCCATGACCTGCGCGACTTTGGCGACGGCAAGCACCGCAATGTCGATGACACACCCGCCGGGGGTGGCGCAGGCATGGTGCTGCGCGCTGATGTGGTGGACCGCGCCTTGACCGCCGCAATGCAAGGCGCCAGTGCCGACCGCGCCCGCTGGCCGGTGGTTTACCTGTCGCCTCGTGGCAAGCCTTTCGATCAGGCCACCGCCCGCCGCCTGGCAGATGCCGACGGCGTCACGCTGCTCTGTGGCCGGTTCGAAGGGGTGGATCAGCGGGTGCTGGACCATTGGCAGATGGAAGAGATCAGCCTTGGCGATTTCGTCCTGACCGGCGGCGAGATTGCGGCGCAGGCGCTGATTGATGCCACCGTCCGCCTGCGCCCCGGCGTTCTGGGCAATCAGGCCTCGACCGAAGAAGAAAGCTTTTCCGATGGTCTTCTGGAACACCCGCAATACACCCGTCCGCAAAGCTGGCAAGGCGCCGAAATCCCCGAAGTGCTGACCAGCGGCAACCACGGTGCCATCGCCAAATGGCGCCACGCCCAGGCCGAAAACATCACCGCCGCCCGCCGCCCCGATCTGTGGGCAAGGTATCGGGGCAAGGGGTAGCCCCCCGCGCCTTGCGGCCCAGATGGGACTGGGCGGCCCTCCGCAGACCCAAACCATCCTGTAGGGTGCGTGCTCCGCACGCTCCGCCCACCCAGAAATGTCTTACACAAACCCCTGACCTGAAATAATTATTCATTTAATATCAAATAACTAAACGAAATTTCATGTACGAAATCCGGCCTTGCCCCGCCCCCGCTGGCCCTTGACCCGAACCCCCATACCCCCTATACGCGCCCAGTCCGGGGCGTAAGCCTGCCGGACCCGATTCCTTTTGCCATCGAACCCGTCTTCTTCGGCGGGCTGGGCCGCAGGAAAAGGTACAGGAAAACGCCTTTCCATCTCCGGCGGGCTCGCGGTCATCGCGGGGACTCGATCGAAGACCAGGAGCTCTGGAACGGCCTCACTTCGCGGACCCTAACCGCGAGCAACAGGAGACAGGCGATGAACCTGATCGCACAGATTGAGGCCGAGCAGATTGCTGCGCTCGGCAAGAAGATCCCAGACTTCAAGGCCGGCGACACCGTTCGCGTCGGCTTCAAGGTCACCGAAGGCACCCGGACCCGTGTGCAGAACTATGAAGGCGTCGTGATCGGCCGCAAGGGTGGCGCGACCATCGCCGCCTCGTTCACCGTCCGCAAGATCTCGTTCGGCGAAGGTGTGGAACGTGTGTTCCCGCTGTATTCGACCAACATCGATTCGATCGATGTGGTCCGTCGCGGCAAGGTCCGTCGCGCCAAGCTGTACTACCTCCGCTCGCGCCGCGGCAAATCGGCCCGGATCGCGGAAGATTCGACCTACAAAGCGAAATCCGAGTAAGGAGCGGCTGCCATGAGAGACGGTATTCACCCCGACTATCACTTCATCGAAGTGAAAATGACCGACGGTACGACCTATTCCACCCGCTCCACCTGGGGCAAGGAAGGCGAGACCCTGTCGCTCGACATCGATCCGCTGTCGCACCCCGCCTGGACCGGCCAGACCGCCAAGCTGATGGACACCGGCGGCCGCGTGTCGAAGTTCAAGAACAAATATGCGGGCCTCGGCTTCTGAGCTCTTGCCCAGCAGACTGCAAAAGGCCCCGGGTTTCCGGGGCCTTTTCGTTTCTCAGCTCCGGCTGGTCCGGGTCAGCCCCAGCGCCACTAACAGCAGGCCCGCCGCCAGCAGGAAGGTTGCCGTCAGCCCCTTACCTGTCGCTGCCGCCCCAAGGGCGGCCATCTCATGGCTGCCCGCGACCCAGCCGAAGACCGCCGTCATCAGAGAGGCCCCGGTCACCAGCCCCAGATTGCGGGACAGGTTCAGCAAACCAGAGATCAGCCCGCGCTCTGACATGGCCGCGGTTTCCATCACCCTGGTGGTGATTGCAGCCTGAAACATCTGAAAGCCAGGTGGCATCATGGCAATGGCCGCAACATATCCCCAAAGCCCGATCCGCACCGGCAGCAAGGCCATCAGCAGCGCACCGCCTATGCTGACCGTCAGGCCGACTCGCGCCACGAACAGGCTGCCCGCGCGGTCCACCAATCGCCCCGCCGGCACGCCGGTCAGGGCCGAGGTGACGGGCCCGATTGCCATGATCAGCCCCGCCTGCCAGGCGGTCAGCCCCAGTCCGCGCGTCAGATAGAAGGGCCCGACGACCAGCGTCGCCATCATCACCGTCGTGACCAGAGAATTGGTCATCAAGGTCGCCCGCAGCCCCGGTGCGGCAAGCGACGACAGCGGCAGGAACGGCGCTGCCGCACATCGGCTGACCGACCGCAGCCGCCAAACCCCGATGCCCGCACCCAGCAACAGTGCGGCCATCCAGATCGGGTGGCGCGGCCCCGCCGTCATCGCAAGGGCATAAGCCATGACCGCCAGCGCAAAGAACGCCGCCCCCGCCCGGTCCGGCACGCGTCCGCCCGTGCCAGGGGGCCGCTCGCCGCCACCTGC
>CALRKX020000310.1:0-3988 GCA_943368305.1 Erythrobacter sanguineus | reverse complement strand
CTTTGGCGCGATCGGCATGGCCGTGTTGGCCATGGCCGGTCCGCAGGTGCCCACGGGGGCAGAGTATTTCCTGATGCGCGGCCCGGTCTGGCCCAATGGTGCCTTCTGGTTCTGGACCTTTGTTCAGGCAGCGGGGTCGTTGCTGGGGGTGGGCTTCATGATCCGCGCCTATCAGATCACAGATGCGGGCCGCGCCTCGGTTCTGGAATATGTCATCCTGCCCGCCTCTGCCTTCTGGACATGGGTGATCTGGGGGCAGACCCTGCATGCACAGGCCTGGATCGGCATGGCGCTGATCGTGGCGGCGGGCAGCATCATCGCGCTGCGGGCCCGTCAGCAAGAGGCGGGCTAAACGTCGCCGGTCGCCGCACGCCAATGGCGGCGGCACAGGCTTTGGTAGGTGTCATTGCCGCCAATCACCACCTGCTCGCCCTCGCGCAGCACGCGGCCATCGGGGCCTTTGCGCACCACCATCGTGGCCTTGCGGCCGCAATGGCAGATGGTGCGCACCTCGCGCATTTCATCGGCCCAGGCCAGCAGCGCCGCCGATCCGGGAAACAGGTTGCCCTGAAAGTCGACCCGCAGGCCATAGCACATCACCGGCACGCCCAGATCATCCACCGCGCGGGCCAGTTGCCAGACCTGCGCCTTGGTCAGAAACTGCGCCTCGTCCACAAAGGCACATGCCACCGCCCCCTGCGCCAGCCGGGTCTGCAACAGCAGATACATGTCATCCTGGGGGGCAAAGGTCGCAGCGGGTTCGGCAATGCCGATACGGCTGGCAATCTGGCCGTGTCCGGCGCGGTCATCCATCTGCGCGGTCATAAGGAACGTCGCCATCCCGCCTTCGCGGTAGTTGTGCGACGCCTGTAGCAGCAGGGTCGATTTCCCGGCATTCATCGTGGAGTAGTGAAAGTACAGCTTGGCCATGACCGGCCCTTAGCCGAAGCAGCCCCCGGCCCGCAAGGGGCCGGGTAACGAGAGGGTGGGGGCCATCCGTGGTGGCTTTTATTTTGCCGCACACCGCCGCAGGCCGGTTACTCTTAAACTCAGGAAACATCCTGATCACTGATACTCGGGACAGGCCCGCCGACACCGCCAGATTGCAATGCGCGGCGGACCCCCACCCGAGGCCAATGCTGGGGACATCGGCCTCACACTCGTTACGCTTCCGGAAGCCCGGAACGCCTTTATGAATGACAAACTCTTGCCGCGTGATTAATGGGAAAGTTCTAAGGGTTTTCCCCGCCCTGATCCTTTGGGGAAGAAGGTGAATGCAATATGAGTGCGGCGAGCTATCTGAAGAAACATACCGAAGCGCTGGTCAAGGATGTGGGCATCGAAGCCGCCTGCGAGATCACCGGCAAGTCAAAGGCGACGCTGGGGCGCTATTACTCTGACAACGATGAACACGGCGACCGCTTCATGCCGATCGATGTGGTGGCGGAGTTGGAGGCGGCGTCACGCTTTCCGCATGTCACCTCGGCCTTGGCCGAGTTGCGCGGCATCACGCTGTCTTATGACCATGAAAAGCGCAATTCGACCTCAAAAGGGGTCAACCAGGACGTCGTGGCGCTGGCGCAGCGCTTCGCCATGCTGATGGGAGAGTATAATCAGGCCATCGCTGACGGCCAGATTACCGTGAATGAGGCCAAGCGGATGCTGCGCGAAACGCTGGCCTTGCAGGAAGTTCTGCTGGAGATGAAGCTGAACCTCGAAGATGAGGTAAGCTGAGGCGGGGTCAGCTAGACCGCCGCCCGCCGCCCGGCTTGCCGCCGCTGCCGCCCCGGCGCGGTGCCTGGGCACCGCCTCGTGCTGCGGGTTTGGGCCCACGCGGTGCCTGAGCCGGACGATCCCCATTCGGGGTTGCCGCCTTCGGTCCGGCAGAGCGTGGACTACCCCCCCCCCCCGGCCGCTGACCCTGCGGCCTGCCGCGGCCCTGGCTGGGCTTGGGGGCCGCCGCAATCGCATCGGCCGCCCATGGGGCGCCGCCCAGAACCGGCAGCGTCTTTTTCAGGATCTTTTCGATCGCCTGCAACTCGCCCATTTCGGCGGGGGCGCAGAAGCTGACCGAAGTGCCCTCTGCCCCGGCGCGCGCCGTGCGACCGATGCGGTGCACATAGTTTTCGGGCACGTTCGGCATGTCATAGTTATAGACGTGCCGAACGGTCGGAATATCGATGCCACGCGCGGCGACGTCGGTCGCCACCAGCACATCCACCTCACCCGCCTTGAACTCTGCCAAGATGCGGTCGCGCTGGTTCTGGCTGCGGTTGCCGTGAATGGCCCCCACCTTGAAACCCCAGCCGCCCAGCACCTTGGCCAGTTTGTCGGCGCCATGTTTCGTGCGCGAAAAGACCAGCGCCTGTTCGCCCGGATGTTTGAGCAGATAGCTTTCAAGCAGCTTGGCCTTGTCGCCATTGGGGATGTAGTGGACCCCCTGGCTGACCTTTTCGGCCGGTTTTCCCGGCGGGTTCACCTGAACGCGGATGGGATCGCGCAGATAGGTGTCAGCGATTTCCTCGATATCCTTGGGCATCGTGGCCGAGAACATCATGGTCTGGCGGCGCAACGGGATATGCTTGGCAATCCGGCGCAGGGCATGGATGAAGCCCATGTCCAGCATATGGTCGGCCTCATCCAGCACCAGATAGCCGCATTTTTCCAGGTTGACGTCGTTGCGCTCGATCAGGTCGATCAGGCGGCCTGGTGTCGCCACCAGCACATCAGCGCCCTTGGCCAGCGACATTGCCTGCCGGTTGACCGAGGCCCCGCCCACCACCATCACCACCTTGACGGCAGTGCCCTTGGTGAAGGTTTCGAAATTGTCCTTGATCTGCTGCGCCAACTCTCGCGTCGGGGCCAGGATCAGCGCACGGATGTTGCGCGGGCCGGGAGGGTGGCCGATATCCAGCAGCCGGTGCAGCAAGGGCAGGCCAAAGGCCGCCGTCTTGCCCGTGCCGGTCTGGGCAAGGCCCATCAGGTCACGCCCCGCCATGATGGGCGGGATGGCTTGCGCCTGAATCGGGGTGGGGGTTTGCAAATTCGTCGCGGCCAAAGCCTGGACGAGTTTGGGCGAAAGGCCAAGGTCCGCAAATGTGGTCATGCGCGGCGGATGGGGGATTTCGGCCCCAATGTCAAGCGAAGCCGCCGTCCGGCTGGATCAGGCGGCGAAGGCGGCGACGGGACGCCCGGCCTGTTCGCCCAGTGCGGGGGTGCGGCGTGCGGGTTTGCCCTGCGGTGCCGTGCCGGTCAGATGGTGTTCCAGCATGTCGATATCTTCTGCTGCGAAACCGGAGTTGTGGATCAGCGTCGGAACCACCAGCCCGGCAAAATCGAAACGGTCGGCCATGTCACGGCACGTGTCCATCAGAACACTGATACGCGCCATATTCGCCTCGACCCCGCGGGCAGGATCGATCTGGAAGGCGGTAAGGATGCGGTTCCAGACATGGCGTTCTGCGGCGATCACCGCCTCTGCCGTGTCGCCAGCATAGCCATTGATCTGGGCGACATACAATTTGCGCGCCGCTTCCAGCGCGGCAAGGCGGGGGTTCGGTCGTGCGAAAAGCCCGGAGAACATGGATGCGCCTCTTGTTAGTCGATTCTACCTGGTTAACTTCACTCAGCCCTGAGGCGAGTCTCTGACCAGATTGTGGCAAGATTGAGTTAAGCGTAGGTTAATCTCCTTTTGGTTGAGTGGCCATCCGGCGAATGACCCCAAGGATGGTCTTGGCGGATCATCGCCTGCGGGGCAGGATGTCACGCGAAATAAAGCGCGTAAAATATTGATAACAAGCAATAGATTAGGGGATTTTCAGGTGATTTCAACAATCGCCCTTCCTCAAAGGGAAAAGGGCGCACCCGGGATGCGCCCTTTCAGAAAATCGCGTCAGGCCGTCAGAATCAGGCGGATTTACGTTTGCTGCGGCGGCGGCTGGCAAAACCCAAGCCACCGACAGCGGCCAGCAACAACGGCGCAGCGGCG
>CALRKX020000309.1:0-3988 GCA_943368305.1 Erythrobacter sanguineus | reverse complement strand
AGGCGGGTGGCGCCCAGCCAGCTGTTCGCCACCTCAAACCCCTTGTGAACCTCGCCCAGAATCTGGCGCTTGTTCACGCGGCAATCGTCGAATTCCAGAATGCAGTTGGTGTAACCGCGGTGGCTGACGTTGCGATAGCCGTCGCGCACGGTGAAACCAGGGGTGCCTTTGTCCACGAAAAACGCGGTGATCTTTTTCTTTGGCCCGCGCGGGGTGTCTTCCTCACCCGTTGCCACGAAGACAATGGCGAAGCCGGCCAGGTCGGCGTGGCTGATGAAATGCTTGGTGCCGTTCAGCACCCAGTCATCCCCGTCCTGCCTGGCCGATGCCTTCATGCCGCGCAGGTCGCTGCCCGCGCCCGGTTCGGTCATGGCCAGACAGTCCCAGGTTTCACCCCGAATGCAGGGCATCAGATACTGTTCACGCTGCTCGGCATTCCCGGCCAGAAGGATATTCGAGGGACGCGCCACCGTGGTCCAATGCAGCGCATAATTTGCCCGCCCAAGTTCCTTTTCGTACAGCAGCCAGGACAGGGTATCGAGGCCAGCGCCGCCAACCTCTACCGGCATGTTCGCGGCATAAAGGCCCGCTGACATGGCTTTTTTCTGAATCTCGCGGATCAACTCCAGCGGCACATGGCCGGTGCGTTCGACCATCGCCTCATGCGGATAAAGTTCGTTTTCCACAAAGGCGCGGGTCGCCTCGACGATCATCGACTGTTCTTCGTTCAGCCCGAAATCCATGGCTTACCCCTTTCGCTGACCGACGTGACGGCCCACGGCGGCGGGCTTTTCCAGGCCCTGATGCGCCGCTGCGATCGGGCCGATGATGTTCAGGATTTTGGCCGGCGACGCGACCGCCTTGCCCGCCTTCATATCGACATGCAGCAGCATCTGCTCCACCGTCGCCACCGCCACATCGCCCTTCATGATGCGGAAGAACAGGTGCAGGCGCTTTTCGTCATGGCTCAGAACCTGCACCGTGCCAGTCAGCCGGTCGCCCAGCTTGGCCTCATCCAGATGCATGATGTGGCTTTCCGCCGTGTAGTAGCTGTGGCCACCCGCGACATAATCCATGTCGGCCCCGATCAGCCGCAGGAAGGCATCGCAGGTTTCCGAGGCTGCAAACAGATAGCGGCTTTCGGTCATGTGGCCGTTATAGTCGATCCAGCCGGGCAGCACCTGCAGATGCGCCATCACCAGGGGTTCGGCCGAGGGGCCGCTGGCAATCGCTGGCAGGCTGGCCTGCCAGGCATCGCGGCGGCGTTCATCATGTTCGCGCAGCACCTTGCCCGCGCCCCAGTTGCTGTCTTTCAGCGAGCGCAGGAACCCAACAAGGTTCTGGTCGCGGATGCGTTCCAGTTCCCGAATGCCATACATGCCAGATTGTGCATCGGACTGGTTGGCCACCAGATCGACCAGTTCATCATTGAACTCGGGCACGTCCATCAGCTTGGTCCAGGGCCATTTCAGCGCCGGGCCGAACTGGGCCATGAAGTGACGCATCCCCGCCTCACCACCGGCAATGCGATAGGTCTCGAACAGGCCCATCTGGCCCCAGCGCAGGCCAAAGCCCATGCGGATGGATTCGTCGATTTCCTCGGTGGTGGCAACGCCGTCTTTCAGCATCCACAAGGCTTCGCGCCACACCGCTTCAAGGAAGCGGTTGCCAAGGAAGGCGTCGATCTCATGCCGGATCACCAGCGGGAACATCCCGATGTCCTTCATGATCTGCACGGTCTTTTCCACCGTTTCGGGCGTGTTCTTCGGGCTGCCCGACACTTCGGACAAGGGCAGCAGGTAAACCGGGTTGAACGGATGGGCGACGATGATGTTTTCCGGCGCCGGGCTGCCCTGTTGCAGGTCGCTGGCCTTGAAGCCAGAGGTGGAAGATCCGATCAGAATGCCCGGATTGGCCTGTTGCAACTGGGCATAGACCTTGTGCTTCAGTTCGATCCGCTCGCTGACAGATTCCTGAACGTATTCCGAACCTTCCACCGCCTCGGCCATGGTATCGGCAAAGGTCAGCTTGCCCTCGGGCGGCATCGGCACATCGGACAGCGACGGTAGCGCACGGCGGGCGTTGGCCAGCACCTCGTTGATCTTGCGTTCGGCCTGCGGATCGGGGTCGAACACCGCCACATCCCAGCCATTCAAGAGGAACCGCGCAGCCCAACCGCCGCCGATAACCCCGCCCCCGATGATTGTTGCCTTGCGCGTCATGTGCGCCTTCCTTTCCTTAAATTCCTTGGGCCATGACAACCAGTGCCGCGACCGACAGACCTGCAAAGACGAACCGAACCTTGCGCTCATTTGGGCGGGGAGGGCCATCTTCTCGGTGAACGATGATCCAAAGCTGCGTTGCGCAGCCCGTCACCAGCCCAGCCGTGATTGCTCCAGCATAGAAGAATTGCCTTATTCCGGCATATTCTCCCCTCTGTGCCAGCCCGGACCAAGCAATTAGGCCAACCAAAACAGCGCCAATTGCCGCAATAAGGCAGACCTTACCATAGGTTCGACCGAACTGCGGCGCGCTCCAAGCGGCTGCGCTTATCGGAACAACCATAGCAACCACCCACAGCATGGCACCCATCGTGGCTCTCTTGGCCTATTTCCCCAACGGCGCCCGCTTTTCCAGCTTCAGCTTCGCCCGCACCTCGGCGGGCGTGATCACCCGCGCGCCCAGATTGCTGATGATGGTCACAGCGCGTTCGACCAGTTGCGCATTGGTGGCAAGAACGCCCTTGTCCAGCCACAGGTTGTCCTCCAGCCCCACGCGCACGTTGCCGCCGCCCAGTACCGCCGCCGCGACATAGGGCATCTGGTGACGGCCCAGCGCAAAGGCCGACCAGAACCAATGCTTTGGCACATTGTTCACCATCGCCATGAAGGTGTTCAGATCGTCCGGCGCGCCCCACGGAACGCCCATGCACAGCTGCACCAGAACCGGATCGGGGATGACGCCCTCTTCCGCCAATGATTTCGCCAGCCACAGATGGCCGGTGTCGAACGCCTCAATCTCGATGCGAACCCCGCTGGCCACCATCCGCTTGGCCATGTCGCGCAACATGCCGGGGGTGTTGACCATGACATAATCGGCTTCGTTGAAATTCATCGTGCCACAGTCAAGCGTGCAGATTTCCGGTCGGCATTCGACCACATGCGCCACGCGCTCTTCCGCCCCCGCCATGTCCGATTTCGGCCCCATGCGGTTCATCGCCTCGGTGCCGTCGAACAGCAGATCGCCCCCCATCCCGGCGGTCAGGTTCAACACCACATCGGTGCCCGAATCGCGGATACGCTCGGTCACTTCGCGGTAAAGGGCGAGGTCGCGTGAAGGCTTGCCGCTTTCCGGGTCGCGCACATGGCAATGAACAATCGCGGCCCCCGCCTTGGCGGCGTCGATCGCGGAATTGGCAATCTGTTCGGGGCTGCGCGGCACATGCGGGCTGCGGTCCTGCGTGCCACCAGATCCGGTGATGGCTGCGGTGATAAAGACTTCGCGGTTCATGGTAAGGGGCATCGGCCGACTCCTTTTCGTTGCGGGCAGAGTAACGGGCTTTACGCCGCCTGCTTTGCGTTTTACGAAATAAACATGGCTAATTCCGCAACAATCTTCGCCGCGTCGCGGCAACCGCTGACGCTGGCAATGCTGGTCCTGCCGCAAGCCTCGATTCTGGAGGTTGCCTCGACGCTAGACCCCCTGCGCTCGGCCAACCGGCATCTGGGGCAAGAGATCTATCGCTGGCGCGTGGTGTCGCCCGATGGCCGTGCCGTGCCGCTGACCTGTGGTATAGAACTGCCCTCAAACGGGCCCCTGTCGGCGGCGGAGGGGGCCGATGCGCTGGTGGTGATCGCCGGGTTTGGTCAGTCAGACGTGGCGTCCGCACCGCTTATCCGCGATCTGTCGCGGATGGGTGCGCGCTTTGCCGCGCTGGGGGGCATCGACACAGGGCCTTGGGTCTTGGCGCGGGCGGGCCTGCTCGACG
>CALRKX020000308.1:0-3993 GCA_943368305.1 Erythrobacter sanguineus | reverse complement strand
GCCCCCACATCGCGGGCGCAATCGATCAGCAGGTTTTCAAACGGATGCACCACAATCTCGCAGCCGGTCTTTGCCGAAATTCCGGCACCTTCGGCCTGAACCATCGCCACCCGTTCCTCCAGCGTGAACAGCGGTCCCTTGTCGCGATTGATCGCCACCCCGATCACAAGACGATCCACCAGCGCCGAGGCCCGCTCGATGATATCGATATGACCCAAGGTCACCGGATCGAAGGTTCCGGGGTAAAGGCCGATACGCATGGGAAGGGCTCCATCTTAGGCGCGGCCACGCAACAATATTGCGCGCCCGCTGGCAAGAGCGAATATGCCGCAGACCTTGGGTCAAAAGCCCTTGATCATGCCTTCCAGCGCATCTTTTTCCATCGCCAGTTCGGCCAGGCGGGCCTTGACCACATCGCCGATGGAAATCAGGCCGACCATCTCGCCCGCCTCGACCACCGGCAGGTGGCGGAACCGGCCATCGGTCATTTTCTGCAACACAACCTGCGCGTCATCGCTGCGGCCACAAGTCACAACGCGGGCCGTCATCACGCTGTCAACCTTGTCGGACAGGCAGGCTGGCCCCCGCTTGCCCAGTTCGCGCACAATGTCCCGCTCTGACAGGATGCCTGCGACATGCTTGCCATCGGCCGAGACCACGACAGCCCCGATCTTGCGTGACGAAAGCAGCTCTGCAACCGTGGCCAGTGTCGCGGAAGGCTGAACCGTCACAACGCCGTCGTCGGATTTCGATTTCAGGATCTGGCTGACAAGCATGGGCTCCTCCTTAGTCCGTGTTTGTCCTTGCAAGCGTCGGGCGCGCACAGGATTCTGTCAAGGACTACCTTGGACTTATGCCGTTACGCCGCTTTCCAACCGGGCCATCTCGGTCCGCGCCTCGCGCACCAGAAGATCGGCGAACCGGGTCAGGCGCACCACCCGGCCATCATCGGCATGACGGATCAGCCAGAAGGCCCGCGTCAGGCAAATTTCATCCGGCAGGATGCGCACCAGCCCCGGCGCGGCCGGCAGCGCAAAATCATGCACCACGCCCACCCCTGCTCCCTGCCGCAGCATGTTCAACTGCACCGATACGGAATTAGAGGTCAGCCGCGCCGCAGGGCCGCCGATCTCGGCCAGATAATCCAGTTCCTTGTCAAAGATCATATCGGGAATATAGCTGACAAACTGATGCCCCGGCAGATCGGCGCGGCTGGCAATCGGCGGATGGGCGGCCAGATACCCGGCGCTGGCGGCCAGCGACAGGCGGTAATCGGTCAGCTTCTGCACCGTCAGGCGACCAGCTTCGGGGCGGCTGACGCCGATGGCCATATCCGCCTCGCGCCGCGACAGGTTGAAGACACGCGGCAGCGCCACCACCTGCACCTCCAGCCCCGGATTGGCATCGCATATCCGCCGCAGCACCTGGGGCAGCAGATAGTTTGCACAGCCATCGGGCGCGCCAAGGCGGATCTGCCCGGTCAGCCCCTCTGGCCCGGTCAGCGCCTCTGCCGCGCCTTGCATGGCCCCCTCGGCACGTTCGGCATGCGGGATCAGCCGCGCGCCCTGATCGGTCAGTGCATAGCCTTGCGGCGATTTGGCGAACAGCCGCGCGCCGATGGCATCCTCCAGTCGCGCGACACGTCGCCCCACGGTGGCCGGGTCGATCTTCAACACCCGTCCCGCCGCCGACAGGCTGTCGCTGCGCGCAACCGCCAGAAATATGCGAAGATCGTCCCAGTCCATGCCACCCTGCAAAATTGCAAAACCCTTTTGCCACATTGCCGCTTTGCGCCGCATTTCCGCAAGGGTATTGTACGCCCAAATTCCCAGGGAGGATGCGATGCAAGAGATTGGCCACTGGATCAACGGCAAGATGGTTTCCGGCACGTCGGGCCGTTTCACCGATGTGATGAACCCCGCCACCGGCGAAGTGCAGGCGCGTGTCGCCCTGGCCACCGTTGCCGAACTGGATCATGCGGTGGCCGAAGCCGCCAAGGCCCAGATCAAATGGGGTGCCACCAACCCGCAGCGCCGTGCCCGGGTGATGATGGCCTTTGGCGCGCTCATCAACCAGAACATGGACAAGTTGGCAGAAATGGTCGCCCGCGAACATGGCAAGACCATTCCCGACGCGCGCGGCGACGTGCAGCGCGGGCTTGAGGTGATCGAGGTCTGCATGGGCGCGCCTGCCTTCCTCAAGGGCGAGATGACCGACAACGCCGGCCCGGGCATCGATATCTATTCCATGCGTCAGGCCCTGGGTGTGGTTGCGGGCATCACGCCCTTCAACTTCCCCGCTATGATCCCGCTGTGGAAAATGGGCCCGGCACTTGCCTGCGGCAATGCGATGATCCTGAAACCCAGCGAGCGCACGCCCTCGACCGCAATCTTCCTTGCCCAATTGCTGCAACAGGCGGGGCTGCCAGACGGCGTCTTGCAGGTGGTGAACGGCGACAAGGGCGTGGTCGACGCCATTCTGGACAATGAAACCGTCCAGGGCGTGGGCTTTGTCGGCTCGACCCCGATCGCGCAATACATCTATGGCCGCGCGGCGGCGAACGGCAAGCGCGCCCAGTGCTTTGGCGGCGCCAAGAACCACATGATCATCATGCCCGATGCCGATATGGACAAGGCCGCCGATGCGCTGATCGGGGCGGGATTTGGTGCTGCGGGCGAACGCTGCATGGCCATTTCGGTTGCGGTGCCGGTGGGCGACAAGACCGCCGATGCGCTGATCGAGCGCCTGATCCCGCGGATCGAAAAGCTGAAGGTCGGCCCCTACACCGCCGGAGAGGACGTGGATTTTGGCCCGGTCATCACCCAGGCGTCGAAAGACCGCATCAACGGGCTGATCGCCTCGGGCGTGGAACAGGGGGCCAAACTGGTCGTCGATGGTCGCGGCATCAAGATCCAGGGCTATGAGAACGGCTTTTTCTGCGGCCCGTCGCTGTTTGACAACGTGACCCGCGACATGGATATCTACAAGCAGGAGATCTTTGGTCCGGTGCTGTCCCAGGTGCGCGCCAAGACCTATGAAGACGCGCTGAACCTTGTCATCGACAACGAATACGGCAACGGCACCGCGATTTTCACCGCCGATGGCGATACCGCGCGCGACTTTGCCAGCCGTGTGAACGTGGGCATGGTGGGCATCAACTTCCCCATCCCGGTGCCGCTGTCCTACTACACCTTCGGTGGGTGGAAAAAGTCGGCCTTTGGCGATTTGAACCAGTATGGCCCCGATGCCTTCCGCTTCTACACCAAGACCAAGACCGTCACGGCGCGCTGGTTCTCCGGCATCAAGGACGGGGCGAGCCTGAACTTCAAGGCGCTTGACTGACAACAAGACCCTGGGGCGCTTTGTCTCCGGTACGGCCACGGGTGCCTGTGCCCGTGGCGCATCTGTGCCGTCGCCCCAAAGGATATTTGTGCCAAGATGAAAGGGGAAGGGCGTTGGCCCTTGCCCTTTTTTCTTGCGGTGCGCCTTGCGGCTGCCCATCGTCGGGCGATGTGGACCGATATGCTGGACTTTGCCCCTGAAAACCGCGCCGCCTTGGCTGCCCTGCCTCAGCGCGACCTGCCGCGCGGTGCCGTGCTGTTTCGGCCTGGCGATGCGGCGCAGGGGTTCGTCGTCGTGCTGTCAGGACGCATCGAGGTGCGGCTGACGGCGGCATCGGGGCGCGAGATTTTGCTTTATGCGGTAGAGCCGGGCGAAAGCTGCATCCAGACCACGCTGGGCCTGATGGGGGATGAGGCCTATTCGGGCGAAGCAGTGACGATTACGCCCGCGCGCGTGGTGCTGATCCCCAAGGGGCTGTTTCTAAGACTGATGGACAGCGACGGCGGCTTTCGCCGCTTTGTCCTGCGCGCCTTTGGCCAACGGATGGCTGAATTGACCCGGGTTCTGGAACAAGTGGCCTTTGGCCGGGTCGAGGTGCGTCTGGCGCAGGCGCTGCTTGATCTGGCGACGGGCGATCTGGTCGAGGTTACG
>CALRKX020000307.1:0-3996 GCA_943368305.1 Erythrobacter sanguineus | reverse complement strand
TTCTTCGTGGTGTAAAATGGCTCGAAAATCTTTTCCAGCCGGTCCTCAGCAATGCCGCAGCCGGTGTCAGATACCCGGATCACAGCATATTCGCCCGCCGGAACCGTCACACGATCCCGCGTCATCGGATCGCGCAGCATCACCTCTTCGGTGTCGATACGAATCGTTCCGCCCTCGGCCATCGCGTCGCGGGCGTTGACCACAAGATTCATCACCACCTGTTCCAGCTTGCGCCGGTCGGCCCGGATCGGTCCCAGTGCAGGGGCATGGGCCAGCCGCAGTTTGACCTTTTCACCGACCAGCCGGTTCAGCAGATGGGCAAGATCGGACAAAAGCTCCTGCACATCCAGCCGCTCAGGCTTGAGCGTCTGTTTGCGCGAGAATGCCAGAAGCTGTCCGACCAGAGCCGCCGCGCGATTGGCATTCTGGCGGATCTGATCCAGATCGGCAAAATCGCCATCCATGCTGTCATGTCGCATCAACAACAGGTCACAATGCCCTGAAATCGCAGTCAAAAGATTGTTGAAGTCATGGGCCACGCCCCCGGCAAGCTGCCCTATCGCCTGCATCTTCTGGCTTTGGCTCAACTGTGCCTCCAGCCGCTTCAGCGTCGTTGCATCCTGCAACACGGCCAACACCGAAGGGCGGCCCCCTTCGGACATCCGTCGCAGGGTGACCTGCATGAACACCTCCGGACCAAGTGCGCGGGCGTTCAGAACCTCTGCCGCGACAGGCGTGCGCTCTGCCGCCACATCTGCCAGCCAATCCCCGACCGAGCGGCCCAGCCCGTCGAACAGATCCCAGATCATCTGGCCCGATGGTTCGGCCAGTTCCAGCATGTCGCGAGCGGCACGATTGGCTTGCAGAACATGGCCTTCGGGCGCGAAATTCAGCAACGGGACCGGCACAGTCTCATAATCCGCGCCCATCATCACGGCCCCATGCCCCGCCGTATCTGTGGAAGGCAGCAAGTAAATCTCGCGCCGATCGGCAATCCCTTCAATCTCTGCCAGTATCGCGCGGATCGGCCCCTCGGCTGCCGCAACCTGAACCATCTCTCCCGAACGCAGATTTGGGGCAGAAAAGATTGCATCCAGCCGGCGAGGGCGGCCCCCCAGCAGGCGGCGCATCGCTTCGTTCACGAACAGGATCACGCCCTGACGGTTGGCGGTCAACATCGGCAGGGTCAGGGAATCCGCTCCTCGCCCGGACTGCCCACGATCCTGAAACTCCTCCAGCCGCCACAAGAACCGCCCTTCGGCCACGCGATGAACCGAAAGGCGCATATGACCACGCCGTGTCACCACATCCTCGCGCGCCCAGCCTTGGGCATCGGCGCGCAGTTGCAGGCGGTACAACACCGCGCGCGGACCTGCGAACATGTCGCCCAAGGCTGCGGCAAGCGTTTCGGCGGTCAGGCCAAAGCGCGTTTGTGCTGCCACATTGCGGTGACGCACGATGCCCATGGAATCGCTGGTGAAACAGGGAGAGGCATCATGCGCGACCAGGGCGCGCAACTGCCCCTCTGCCTGACGGGTGCGCTTGTCGTGAAACAGACGGGCGGCATGGCGCAGCACAAAAACCGTAACCAGCGTAAGTCCGGTCACCAGCGCGAAAAGCCGCATCTCGACCCCGGGCACGGCGGCGGCGGTGACAAAGGCCGCCAGAGCGGCGGCCGGAACAAAAAGGACTCCGGGCGCAAACTGCACCTGTCGAAACCCCCGCACATCAAGATCCGTTCCCGCCACCAGTCCCTCCATCCCCACGAGGAGTCATCCCCTCATTGGCGCGTGAAATCGTTAAGCCTCCCCTAACGGATATCAGGGAATGCAGAAAACACGCTGGAATTGAGAGGGAAACCTCAGCTTCGCGTCAACAGGGAAAGGAAAAACCCGTCCGCCCCATCCAGCGGGGTCAGCCGCAGATTGCGATCTTGCCGCCAATTCGGGTTTGCGGCCAGAAAGGTTGCGATACGCCCGTCGTTCTCTTCTTCAAGCAGCGAGCAGGTGGCATAGGCAAGCCAGCCGCCGGGGCCGACCATTGCCGCCGCCCGGGCAAGGATGGCGGCCTGAACCTCTGCCAGCTCTGCCATTCTCGCGGCGGTCAGCGCCCACTTCCCCTGCGGATCGCGCCGCCAGGAACCGGAGCCAGAGCAGGGAACGTCTGTCAAGACAAGGTCGTAAGGCGCTGTCTTCTCTGGGTTATCCGTCAGGCTGACCTTGACATCCGCCCGTGATGCCCGCACCGGCAGGTCACGCATGCGCCCCGGTGTCGCATCATGCGCCCAGAGCTTCAGCCGCGCTCTGGCGGCCATCGCCAGCGTTTTGCCGCCCCCCCCGGCGCAATGATCCAGCACGCGCATCCCCTCGGCCAGCGGCAACGCCTCGACAATCGCCTGAGAGGCGGCATCCTGCAATTCCACCACCCCGTCGGCATAGGCCGTGGACGCCTGAATTTTCCGTGCGTTGCCAGTTACTTCCAAGGCGTTCTTCGCAAGATTGTTTCGCCGCGTCGTGATCCCCTCATGCTCCAGCCGGGCCTGTGCCTCTGCCAAGGAACAGCGCTGCACGTTCACCCGCAGAAAGACCGGTGCGCGCTGTCGCAGGGCGGCCATTACCGCCGGAAAGTCCCCCCCCAGCGACTGTTCCAGACGCGGGGCAAGCCAATCGGGGCAATCAAGCGCCTCATTGCCCCGCGGCGGGTGCCCATCCTCTAGGGCAACCCGGGCGGGGGAATGCCCCTCTCCGGTGAAGACAGTATCCAGATCAATACCTTCGGCGCGAAAGTGACCAAGAATCAGCCCCCTTCCGGTTTGCGCCCCGCCCAAGGCCGCATAAGACCGCCGACAGCGCAGAGCCTGAAACACCAGGTCGCGCACGCCGGCCCGGTCGCCCGACCCGGCAAAGCGGCTGGCGCGGCCCCAGTTGGTCAGCGCCTGTTCGGCATTCTCTCCGCCCAGAATCCGGTCCAGCACGGTTATTGCCGCCGCAGCACGGGCCGAGGGGGTCATGCCTTGCGCTCCTGCAAGATGTTGCCGCCATCAACCACCAGCGTGGCCCCATTGACATAGGATGCCCCGTCAGAGGCAAGGAAGGCCACCACCGCCGCCACCTCGTCCGGCCTGCCCGCCCTGCGCGGCGGGGTCGCTCTGGCGGCCAGAATCTCTTCGGATGTCGCGGCTTCGGTCGCAATCCAGCCGGGGGCGACCGCGTTCACCGTCACGCCTCGGGCTGCAACCTCCAGCGCCAGCGCATGGGTCAGCCCTACCATCCCGGCCTTGGCGGCGGAATAGGCCGCCTCGCCGGGGTTCGACACGAAAGGCCCGGTGACAGAGGCCATCATGATCACCCGGCCCTGTCCGCGCGCCACCATCGCGGGCAGGAACGCCTGCGTCACCAGCACCGCCGTGGTCAACGAGGCATCCATGGCGCGGCGCCATTGATCGGGGTCAAGGTCAAGAAACGCCACCTGCTGGGCGGGTGAGGAAACCGACCCCATCCCGGCATTGTTCACCAGCACCTCTACCGGCCCAATCGCATCGTACAGGCGTGCAACTGCAATCGGATCAGTCAGGTCACCCTGATGCGCCGACACACGGAACCCTTCGGCCACCAGTTCGGCGGCACGCGCCTGAATTCGGCCCGTAGTGGCAGTGATCGCCAGATCAAAGCCCGCCCGCCCCAAAGCGCGCGCGCAAGCCATGCCGATCCCGCCCGGCGCACCCGTTCCCGTGATCAAAGCTGTCGCCATGCGGCCTCCTGTTGCAAACCTCCTAACGGCAGGCGAGCGGGCCGAAAAGGGGCCTGTCGCGATTGGCGCCGCAATTGGCGCGCGGGGACTGGAAATCGTGACAAAAGCTGCCCATCTTCCCGACAGGCAGGAGGCAGCGATGACGGAACCGACAGCGGGCGACACTGCGCCCGAACGGACCAGCCAGGCCCTCTTGCGCGTGTTGCAGGCCGAACCCGGCCCGCGTGTGACCATCGGCAGCCTGTT
>CALRKX020000306.1:0-4000 GCA_943368305.1 Erythrobacter sanguineus | reverse complement strand
ACCGCCTCTTTCAGCGCCATCGGGTGCCGCAGGATCGCCAAGTTGATCGTCCTGCGCACATCGCGGAGCTGGGCGTCGATCCCTTGTTCGCGGCATTGGCGCATGAGTTCAGCTTCAACGGCCTCACGGATACGCCTTGGGTCGATGCCGTCGTTGAACATCAACTGCGCCTGTGCCTGTTCGGCAATGCGCGCGGCGGACATTCGGACATTCAGGCTGCGGTGGTCGGTCTGGGTCGCGTTGAACAAATCGTGCATCGAAAGTTCGGCGTTGCTGTTCACTGCCAGCAGCATCGAGGTCATCGGCACCGCACGGCAAAATTCGCGGGCAATCTGGGGGCAGAGGTCGGCTTCAATGTCGAACAGGTTCGGCAGTTCCTCACGCACAAGGGCCGCCGGGATGCCAAGATCGCTGCGAAGGGCATACCTCGCCTGATGCTGAGGTGTTGGTGCAGCCGCCGGAGCGATGCGCGGTGACAGCACATCAGGAAGGTCGGGGAATAGAGGCGGCGTTCCTGCCGGTTCATAAATCCCCCGCAGCGCATCCGTTGCACTTTGCTGGCGCTGATAGGTTGCGACCGCATAGTTGGCATTCAACAGGCCAATCGACATTTGCCGATCAGTGCGCTCTGTAACCTGTTCTGTGCCGCCACCAAGAGCCGGTCGCAGGGGCAAGGCCGTCGCCCCATAGCTGTCCGCTGCGCGTTGATCGTTGCCCAAAACCAGCACGTCGAGCTGGTCGGTCAGAACCTCAATCCCCTCACGCACGGCCTTAAGATCGGCGGCAGCTTCATCTAGGCCCACCTGCGACTCGGGGTCTGACAGGAAGACATAGCCCCGATCCAGCAGCGGCTCTTGCCCGTGCAACGGTCGCACCAGAGGATGCACCCGCATGATGCGGCCCACGATCTGCAACCCGAAGTCGCGCCCACGGCTGGGGCGCACCGATACCAGCGTCCAAGCGCGGGGGGCGTCAAAGCCCGTCGCTACCGCCACCTTGAACACCAGCACTTCAACTTCCGGGTCGTAGGCAAAGGTGTGGAACTCTGGGTCAGGGCTGCCCGACGTATGCACCCGGATCACTTTTTCGGGCACACCGATCTCGACCAGACGCTCCTTCACCCGCGCAACGGGGTCTTCCTTGCCCTCTTGTTGATCCTCGACCTGAACCAGCATCAGGGGCGTGACTCTGATCTGCTTCTCGGCCAGCCGATCCTTGATGAAACAGTGCTGCGACCAGCCAGCGGTCAGCGTGGCGACTTCGGTGTCGATCAGCGCACGGTCCTCGTCCTTGAACCGCAACACGCCCACCATCAGGCCCACCTTGTTCAGCCCCGCCCGCACCACCTCGCCGCGTGAAACCGTCACCCGGCTGGCGACTTTCAGACCTGCATCGCGCTCGAACTTCTCCAGCTTGGCATCGTTCGGCGTCGCTGTGGCCAGAACCGTGAAATCGGGCGACAGGACGTTCAGGAAGAAGTCCGCCGTTGCCGCCGCCCCGGAGCCAAAGTTCAGATGCGCTTCGTCGATCACCACGCCGATGCGAAAGCCCCGCTCACGCAGTTCCACGATCATGCTATCCACCGACAAAGCGGATTCCTTGTCGGTTCGGACCTTGCGGCTTTCCTTCTTGACCACCGCAACCGAGGCCCAGGTCTGCACGAACACGTCGCCATCGCGCGCGGCGCTGGCCTCGCGGTCGGCATACACATCACGTTGGCGCAGCGCACCGCACTGGGCGGTCAGGGCAGAGCGGGTCTGCGTCACGAGGCCCGCATAGGGGGCGAACCAGAACCAGACCGTCTTGGAATCCAGTTGCCCGCGCGCGGCCTCCAAGGCGCGGCCCAGCATCAGTGTCTTGCCCGATCCGGTCGGCGCTTGCAGCAGGATCACGCCCAGTTCGCGCGAAATCCGCGCCCTGTGCTCTGGCTCACGGTCATGCATGGCCGAAACAGTGCGCAGGGTCTCGCCCATCGCATCTACGGCTTTTTGCTGAAACGGGGCCAGCGACAGGCGAAGATCGGCGTCGGCGTTCATTGGCGGAACCTTCCGACCAGTTCAGCGCGCACCGAACGCACGTCCAGCGCATCGCCCAGCGCCGCCGTGATCTGCCCCGGGGCCCAAGTGTAGACGAAGGCGTTCTCGCGCCGCGCCGCCACACCACGCAGATGATCCAGCAATTCGGCGCTGACCCGATCTGCGAAAATAAGGGTCTGGCTTTCGGTCTTATGTTCCTGCCACAGAGCTTGGGTATAGCGGGTCATCGGCAGACGGTGCAGCGTCTCCAGCGCCGCCCAGACCTCTGCGGGCGCGAGGTCTTGGTCGAGGTCTTCAAACTCGATCTTGCGGCAGCGCAGATAGGCGAATTCTGCGGACAGGTCTGCGAATTTCTTGTCGGTCGAGGCGTTCAGGCGGCGGATGCGTTCGGCTGTTACATCGCGGCAGATATTCTTGCCCAGCTCATCTGCCGTGGCCTCGGTCGAAGACACCATGATAAACCGCCTGTCTCCGTGATCCTCTGCGTTCAGTTCCATGACCGCTTGGGCGGTGGTCGCCGATCCGGCGAAGAAATCGAGCACCGTGTCGCCGGGGGCGGTGGATTGCCTTAGCAGTTCGCGGATCAGAGACACCGGCTTGGCGTAGTTGAAGGCTTTGGTGCCGAAGATTGACTTGATCGACTTGGCGGCCTCATCATTTGAGCCAGCGACGACCTGAGTTATCTCTCCGTCTGGCTGATCGGCATCTCCTTTTTGAATCACCCAGCTAGACAGCGGTTGAGTCAAATTTTTCAGCTCCGATTTGAGTCTTTTGAACCTCGGGGTTCCAAATGCGACAGGTTTACCAATCCAAAAATCCAAATCCGGCAAGCCGCGCTTCAACATAGGTTCCCGACCAGATTTTGGAACGTCCCCAGCATCAATTGCCGCCATTAGCTGTTCCCGGCTTTCCCAGACCTCAACTCGCGGCGCTTCGGGGAACTTGACTCGATTGTCCGCGATCCATTCCTCCATAAAGCGCGTTTTGATCTTCTGGCCCTTCTTCGCGCGCTCTTTCGAAACGAACGACCAAACTCGCCCCGGATTGCACGGATACCAATAACCTGTCTTTGGGTCTTGCAACGGATAGTAAGCGGTCCCAGCCCGCTTGTCGTCCCAAGCAACCGCAACTGTCAAATCGCTAGACTGCCAGTCTCCACGCAGATCATAGTCAGGGTTCGAGTAATCGTCGTAGGTCTTTTCTGTCCCACCAAAACGAAACCCTGCCTTTGCAAAGGCGAGAATATGTTCGTGGTTCACCGATAGAAAGTGAGCGCCGCCTTCATTCCCACCCGTCCTCGTGCGCCAAGCAAACGACCCTACCCGCATTCCCGGCATGGCCTCGTCCATCAGCAGCTCCAACTTGGCCCGCTGGTCATCGTTGATTGAAACGAGGATCACGCCATCCTCGGCCAGAAGGTCACGCGCCAGCGTCAAGCGGCGGAACAGGAACTCCAGCCATGTCGAATGAAAATAGGCATCCTCGGGGTCGGTGTAGCGGTCATTGTAGACCCAATCCTTGGCCCCGGTGTTGTAAGGCGGGTCGATGTAGATGCACTTGATCTGCCCCGCCATGGTCATGCGCAGCCAGCGCAGGGCATCGTAGTTATCGCCCTCGATCACCATGTTGCGCCACGGGGCGGGCTTGTCCGACAGGTCGGGGATGATCGTCGCCGCCACGAAATTGGCGTCCACGGCGTTGTCGGCTTTGATCTCGTCCCGTTCCCAGACCAGCCCCAGCCTCTTGGTCCGGTCGCGCTTGTTCAGCAGTTCGATCAACTGCTCGCGGGGAAGATCGTCATACCTGCTCATGCCCTGTCCCGTGTTCTTGGGGCTTGGCAAAGGCCGTCACCCGAATCCTTCTTTCCGCCGGAGCATTGCCCCCGCGCTGGTTGGCATAGTGATACCCGAACGCAACCGCATTCAAGGCTTTGGCGTGTCCGGCGGGGCGGCTGGCGTGGCACT
>CALRKX020000305.1:0-4008 GCA_943368305.1 Erythrobacter sanguineus | reverse complement strand
CGCAGCCGTCAGCGTCGTCTTGCCATGGTCAACGTGACCAATGGTCCCGATGTTCACATGCGGCTTGTTACGTTCAAACTTTGCCTTTGCCATGATGGCATCTCCTTGAGGTTCATGGGCGGCGCGCGAGGGCGCTCCCTACGGTGGGTAGGGTGGGCGTTGCCGCCCACCGCTCAAAATCAGGCGTACTTCTTCTGGATTTCCTGAGAGATGTTCTCAGGCACCGAGTCGTAATGGTCGAACTCCATCGAGAACACGGCGCGGCCCGAGGTCATCGAGCGCAGCTGGTTGATGTAGCCGAACATATTGGCCAGCGGCACCATCGCGGCGATGACGTTCGCGTTGCCGCGGCTGTCCTGGCCGTTGATCATGCCCCGACGCGAGGTCAGGTCGCCAATGACGCCGCCGGTGTATTCTTCCGGGGTGACAACTTCGACCTTCATGATCGGTTCCAGCAGCTTCGCGCCGGCCTTTTTCAGACCTTCGCGCATGGCTGCCCGCGACGCGATTTCGAAGGCCAGCACCGAGGAGTCAACGTCATGGAACGCGCCGTCGATCAGCGAGACCTTGAAGTCGATCACCGGGAAGCCAGCCAGTGGGCCCGAATCCATGACGGACTTGATGCCCTTTTCGACGCCGGGGATGTATTCCTTCGGCACCGCGCCACCCACGATCTTGGTTTCGAACGAATACCCTTCGCCCGGTTCCGTCGGGGTGATCACCAGCTTGACGCGCGCGAACTGGCCTGTACCGCCGGTTTGCTTCTTGTGCGTGTAGTCGATCTCATGCTCACGCGAGATCGTTTCACGATAAGCCACCTGCGGCGCACCGATGTTCGCCTCGACCTTGAACTCGCGCCGCATGCGGTCAACGAGAATGTCGAGGTGAAGTTCGCCCATGCCCTTCATGATCGTCTGGCCCGATTCAATATCGGTTTCCACACGGAAGGACGGGTCTTCGGCAGCCAGACGGGCCAAAGCGATGCCCATCTTTTCCTGGTCGGCCTTGGTCTTCGGTTCGACCGCGATTTCGATAACCGGGACCGGGAAGGTCATGGTTTCCAGAACAACGGGGGCCGACGGATCACACAAGGTGTCACCCGTGGTTGTTTCCTTCAGACCGCCAAGCGCAATGATGTCGCCAGCGAAAGCTTCGCTGATTTCTTCGCGCTCGATCGCGTGCATCATCATCATGCGGCCAACGCGCTCTTTGCGTTGCTTGGTCGCATTCAGCATGCCGTCGCCCTTGGCCAGCTTGCCCGAATAGATCCGGGTGAAGGTCAGCGAGCCAACGAAGGGGTCGTTCATGATCTTGAACGCCAGACCCGAGAAGGGCTGATCGTCATCGGCCGAACGCGCAATGTTGCGGGTTTCGCTCTCGTCGCCCGGCGCAAAGCCCATATAGGGCGGCACGTCCAGCGGCGAAGGCAGATAGTCGATCACGGCGTTCAGCAGGGGCTGCACGCCCTTGTTCTTGAACGCGGAGCCGGCAAACACCGGGATGAAGTCGATGGCGAGCGTGCCCTTGCGGATCAGCGCGCGCAGCGTGTCTTCGTCCGGCTCATTGCCTTCGAGATAGGCTTCCATCGCATCGTCGTCCTGACCGACTGCCGTTTCCAGCAGGTTCAGGCGCCATTCGTCAGCTTCGTCTTTCAACGAGGCGCGGATGGGCTGACGGACCCAGGAGGCGCCAAGGTCTTCACCCTGATACACCCACTCTTCCATCGTCACGAGGTCGATGATGCCTTCCAGCTTGTCTTCCGCGCCGATCGGCAGGGCAACCGGCATCGCATTCGCACCGGTGCGGTCCTTGATCATGCGGACGCAGTTGAAAAAGTCAGCGCCGGTCTTGTCCATCTTGTTGACGAAGACGATGCGCGGAACCTTGTAGCGGTCAGCCTGACGCCACACGGTTTCGGTCTGCGGTTCAACGCCAGCGTTGCCGTCCAGCAGAACGACAGCGCCATCAAGAACGGCCAGCGAACGTTCAACTTCGATGGTGAAGTCAACGTGGCCGGGGGTGTCGATGATGTTGAAACGGAACTTGTCTTTCGCAGCATGCGCCAGACCCGGATCAATTGTGCGCTCCCAGAAAGTGGTGGTCGCAGCCGAAGTGATCGTGATCCCGCGCTCTTGCTCCTGCTCCATCCAGTCCATCGTCGCGGCGCCGTCATGGACTTCGCCGATCTTGTGGGACTTGCCGGTGTAATACAGGATACGCTCGGAGGTCGTGGTTTTGCCGGCATCGATGTGTGCAATGATGCCGAAGTTGCGATAGCGCGTAAGCGGGTATTCGCGTGCCATGATAAACCCTTACCAGCGGTAGTGGCTGAATGCTTTGTTCGCATCCGCCATCTTGTGGGTATCTTCGCGTTTCTTAACAGCCGTACCACGGTTGTTAACAGCATCCGACAATTCTGCAGCCAGACGCTCTTCCATGGTGTTTTCGTTACGCTTGCGCGCAGCGATGATCAGCCAGCGGATCGCCAGCGCTTCGCGGCGCTCGGTGCGGACTTCGACCGGAACCTGGTAGGTTGCCCCACCGACGCGGCGCGAGCGCACTTCGACCGACGGCTTCACATTGTCCAGCGCCTCGTGGAAGGCTTGGACCGGCTCACGCTTGAGCTTGGTCTGCACCCGCTCCAGCGCACCATAGACGATGGACTCGGCGACGGATTTCTTGCCGTCGAGCATCAGGTTGTTCATGAATTTGGTGATGACGCGGTCGCCAAATTTGGCGTCCGGGAGAATTTCGCGCTTCTCTGCGGCGTGACGGCGGGACATCTGTTATCTCCTCACTTCGGACGCTTGGCGCCGTACTTCGAACGACGCTGACGACGGTCTTTGACGCCCTGGGTATCCAGAACACCGCGAAGGATGTGATAACGCACGCCCGGCAAGTCCTTTACCCGGCCGCCGCGGATCAGAACCACAGAGTGCTCCTGAAGGTTGTGCTTTTCGCCGGGGATGTAGGAGATGACCTCGAAGCCATTGGTCAGACGGACCTTGGCGACCTTCCGCATAGCGGAGTTCGGCTTTTTCGGGGTGGTGGTATAGACGCGGGTGCAAACCCCACGCTTTTGCGGGCAGGATTCCAAGTGCTGGGACTTGGACTTCCGCACGTTGGCTTCCCGCGGCTTGCGGATAAGCTGTTGGATAGTCGGCATTCACGTTCCTCGTGTTGCTCTGTCAATACTCGCACCGGACCCCGGCACGCTGCTTCTCGACGTGTGATTTGCGCGGACCGCAAAACACAAAACCGCAATCATCCCCAAGGGGACGACGCGGTGCAGATTCAGAGGATCGGGGCACAGGCCCGGATCATGACCACATCAAGCATTCTGTTCCCCACGCCAGAGAATCCCCTGCCATGGAAGTGAGGGGCTGATACGTCCTGCCACCCCGCTTGTCAATGCCACGGGATCAGAGCTGCCCTGCGCAGGTGGCATCGGTCACATAGGCCGCAAGGTTGCGACGCGCGAAAGCCCCGCCCTCAGCCTTTAGCGGCAAGGGCGTGCCAAAGCAGGGCAGCGGCCTGCCCGTCACAACCAGCACCTGCCCGGTCATTGCCACTGGCAGGGGATAGCTTTGCTCATAATGGCTTTGCGGTTTGCCCTGCGGACGTGGGGCGTAAAAGGCCAACCCGCTGGCGCGCCCGGTATAAAACAGGTCGGCCAGCACATCGCGATCGGCCGAGACCACTGGCAGATTGCCCGCCTGCTGCGCCAGGGCGATGACCTGCTGGCTAAGATCAGCGCGGCCAAGATAGCGGAACAGGAAGGGACGCCCGCCCCCCAGACGTGTTTCGGGGAACACGGTCAGCAAAGGCAGGGCAAGCGCAAGGGCAACATTGATCGCCAACCCCGCCAGCCGCAGGCGTGGACGGGCGGCCAGCACGGTCATTGCCAGCACGGTTCCTGCAAAATACGCCGAAACCGCCCAGTTGGCATAGGCCTTGTCCAGCAACGCCTGAACCGAGACCACCACCAGCGCGGGCAGGGCAAAGGCG
>CALRKX020000304.1:0-4017 GCA_943368305.1 Erythrobacter sanguineus | reverse complement strand
TTTTCTGTATCTGACACGGTTTTCCCCTTTCGAAACGGAACGTATCGTTTCATATATACGAGACGCTTCGTTTCGATAAGGACTCTTTCCATGAATACCGTTGTCAGTAAAGCCCGCGCCCCCTCAAAGCTGCGTTTTGCCGGGTTTGTCTTTCTGTTCGTCTATCCGCTGGTAACGGCGGGCCTGTTGATCCTTTTGCCGCTGACGCCTGGCTGGCCGGTTCCGGCGCGCACGGCAATTCTGGTGCCGATCGTCGTTACCGCGATGGTCTGGGGAATCATCCCGTTCATCCAGACCCGGCTGCGCCGCTGGCTGTGATCCTGTGGTGGCCGTGATCAGAAGGTCATGCGCACCGATTTGTCGGCGACCTCGACCGTCAGGCGGCGGTGCTGGCGGCCGGTTTCCTCTTGCACCAGCAGGAAATGCACCTGTGCCGGGCCAATTTCGGTCAGGGCGGCGGGGTTTGACAGCACTTCCCACAGGTCGGGATCGACCTTCAGGCGCGCCGCCTCTCCCAGCAATAGCCACCGGCTGTCGTTGCGGGTGACGGTGATGCGCCCGCCTTGCGGCATCGCGGTTTCAAGGCACAACACCAGAAGGAAGGCCAGCTTCACCTCGCGCCGCGCCATGTCGGGCGGGCCTTGCCAATCAACCTCGACCCGGCCGCCGCGGGTGACGCCGGCCAGAATATCGGCCACCTCGCGCCGCCCGATCCGCTGATCGCCCGAGGCGGCACCAAAGGCCACGCGGAAAAACCGCACCCTGGCATTGGCATGGGCAACACTTTCGGAAATCAGCGCAACTTCTGGCCCTTGGGCCGTGCCTTCCAGCATCAACAGTTCAACCCCATTGCCGATGGCGCCGATCGGGCTGATAAGGTCATGGCAGATACGAGAGCCGATAAGTGCGGCAAGATCGGGCTTATCCTGCAAGGCGGAACCTCTGGAAAGGAGATGTCGGATGCTGTCGTTTCTGGAGCCGGGCATGTTGGTGCGCCACCCCGGCCAGCCCGACTGGGGGCTGGGGCAGGTGCAATCGAACATCGGCGGGCGGGTGACGGTGAACTTTGAGCATGCCGGCAAGGTGGTGATTGATGTCCGGCAGGTCACACTTGTTCCGGATTTCTCTGCCTAATCCAGTACGGGTTAATGAACCGCTAACGCAACTGGAGATTGCAGGTCGGCAACGGGGCAGGGGCGGCTTTGCCTGCCCGGTTGCAATGGCAGGGGGCAGCCCTTAGAACTCGGCAAGGACAATGGCGGGCAGGCTCAGGACGGAACCGGCGCAAGATGATCGACGACGATTCCGCCTTCACCTTGCGCCTTGCCCGGGACGACCGCGATCTGCGGGCGGCGCAGCGCCTGCGGTATGAGGTGTTCGTGGCCGAACTTGGCGGCACCGGCCCCTTGGTTGACCACGACCAGCGGTTGGAGCGTGACGATTTCGACCCCTATTTCGATCATCTGCTGCTGATAGACGAGCGGCGCGACCCTGCGGACTTGCAGGATGTGGTCGGGGTATACCGGCTGCTGACCTCGGAGCGCATGGCGCTGGCGGGGCGGTTTTATTCCGAGACCGAATATGATCTGACCGCGCTGAAAACCTGTGGCCGCAAACTGGTGGAACTGGGCCGGTCTTGCGTGCATCCCGACTATCGGGGGGGCACGGCGATGTACCATCTGTGGAATGGTCTGGCCGATTATGTGCTGGAGCGGGGAATCGAGATTCTGTTTGGCGTTGCCAGTTTTCACGGCACCGATGTGGTGGCGCTGGCGGAACCCCTGTCTTATCTGCATCATCACCATCTGGCGCCGCCCGCCCTGCGGGTGCGCGCGCTGCCGCCGCACCGGCAAGAGATGGATCTGGTGCCAGAGGCCGGGCTGGACCGCCGTCGCGCCATGGCGGGGACGCCGGCGCTGATCAAGGCCTATCTGCGGTTGGGCGGGTTTGTCGGCGATGGGGCCTGGATCGACCATGCCTTCAACACCACCGACGTTTGTCTGGTGATGGACACCGTGAAGATGAGCGCCAAGCACCGCGATTTCTACACCAGAAAGAAGGCCCGCGACGGATGAGCGACTGGCGCACTGCGTCGATCGACCTGCCGCGCGTCGGTCTTGCTGGCTGGGCGCTGGCACTGGTGCGCGGGGTGGTCCTGGGAACGCTCACCTATGGCTGTCTGTTGCTGCTTTTGGTGCTGCGCCTGATCGAGCGGCCCCTGTTCGGTGCAGGGCGCCCGATCACGCCCTGGCTGACCCAATTTGTGTGCCGCGCCGCCTTTGTGATCATGGCCTTGCCACTGACAGTGCGCGGGCAACCGATGCGGCAAAAGGGGGCGGTGGTTGCCAACCATTCGTCCTGGCTGGATATTTTTGCCCTCAATGCCGTGCAGCGTATCTATTTCGTCTCCAAATCCGAGGTGGCGGGTTGGGCGGCGATCGGCTGGCTGGCGCGCGCGACGGGGACAGTGTTCATCGCCCGCAAGGGAACCGAGGCCAAGCGCCAGCAGGAACAGTTTGAAGAGCGTCTGCGGCTGGGTCACAAGCTGCTGTTCTTTCCCGAGGGCACCTCGACAGATGCGGTGCGGGTGTTGCCGTTCAAATCCACCCTGTTCGCGGCATTCTTTACCCATGGGCTGGACCGTGTGCTGCATATCCAGCCGGTGACCGTGGTCTACTATGCTCCGCCGGGGCGGGATGCGCGCTATTACGGATGGTGGGGCGAGATGGATTTCGCGCCCAGCCTGCTGCGGATTCTGGCGACCTGGCGGCAGGGCAGGGTGGAGGTGGTCTTTCACCCCGAAGTGCCGGTGGATGCCTTTGCCGACCGAAAGGCGCTGGCGGCGCATTGCGAACGCGTCATCCGCGCCAGTCATCCGCTGGCGGCTGGCTGACGCGCGCCCAGCCAGACCGGCGGCAAGAAAGCAGTTTTGAGGCCGCCGAACCACTGGCATTGCCGGAACGATTGCGCTAGAGGGCGACTATCGACCGGCCCGCCCTTCTGCACTGGCGGACCGGGGGTTTCACCCCCCCCGGACCCCCGTGGAGTATTTGGAAAGGTGCAAGTGCCGGGTCGGCCTTGGTCCTTGAAGGAGCGCGCCCATGAAAGCTGCTGTCGTCACCTTTCCCGGTTCGAATTGCGACCGTGATCTTGCCGTCGCCTTTGAGCGGGCGGGGTTTCAGGTGGCGCGGGTCTGGCACAAGGACAGCGCCTTGCCAGAGGGCACGGATGTGGTGGGCGTTCCCGGCGGCTTTTCGTTTGGCGACTATCTGCGCTGTGGCGCGATTGCCGCGCAGTCGCCGATAGCGGGTGCTGTGCGGGCCCATGCGGCGCGCGGCGGCTATGTGCTGGGCATCTGCAACGGATTTCAGGTCTTGACCGAGATGCAGTTGCTGCCCGGTGCGCTGATGCGCAATGCCGCGCTGAAATTTGTCTGTCGCCCGGTTCGCATGACCGTGGCCACCACCGACAGCGCCTTTACCAGTGCCTATGCCAAGGGCAGCAAGATCACCGTACCTGTCGCCCACCATGACGGCAACTATACCATTGATGCCGAAGGGCTGGTGCGGTTGCAGGCAGAGGACCGCATCGCGTTTCGCTATGACGGCAACCCCAATGGTGCGATGGATGATATTGCCGGTGTCCTGTCGGAAAACCGCCGCGTGCTGGGCATGATGCCCCACCCCGAGCGGGTGGTGGACCCCAGCCACGGTGGTACCGATGGCGCGGCTCTGTTCAAGGGACTGATGGGCGGGTTGGCGCTGGCCTGATCCCCATCGCCTTGAGGCGGCGCGGGGGAGACCCTAGAATCGCCCCATGCAAGAGATGACGCCCAACCAGCCTAACGGCCCGCTTTCCTCGGGTGACGGTGCTGCGACCCCTTCGTGGCGGACGCGGCTGGCGGTTGTCGTGCTGCTGTTGATTGCGGCCGGGACGGTGTTGATCACCAACCGCTGGCTGTCGGAACGGTTCACCGAAACCACGCGCAACCGGGCCGAGCTGCGGGTTGCGCTGTAT
>CALRKX020000303.1:0-4023 GCA_943368305.1 Erythrobacter sanguineus | reverse complement strand
TCTCCCAGACCTTTATAGCGTTGCAGGGTCAGACCCTTTTCGCCTTCGGTCAGGATCGACTTCAACAGGTCGATCGGCCCGTGGATCAGTTGTTCCCGCTCTTTGCGCACCAGACTGGCCGGGTCGCGGTAGATGTCGCGGCTTTGCCCGGCAATCTGGCCCAGCCTGCGGGCCTCGCCGCTGCGCAGGACGGCACCGTCAAGCGTGCGCAATTCCTCTACGCCACGCAGAATGCGCGACAGGCGGATGCCATGATCTTGGGTGATGCGGCCAGTCCAACCCTTTTCATACTCGACTGCCACAAGGTCCAACCGGTGCGCCACGGATTGCGCCACGGCAGACAGATCGTCATCGGCACGACCGGGGTCAAAGGCACCGGACAGCGCAGCCTGCTCCAGAATGCCACGCGGATAATGGGTCGGGAAGGCGTCCAGCACCCGGCGGAAACTGCGCGCCCCTTCGACAACGCGCGCCAGATCCTGCCCGGCAATCTCTTCGCCGTTCGACAGGCGCAGCACCGCGCCCTCCAAGCCCATTTCGATCAGATACTCATCCAGCGCTGCCTGATCCTTGAGGTAAACCTCGGACTTGCCGCGCGCCACCTTGTAGAGCGGCGGCTGCGCGATATAGAGATAGCCCCCCTCGATCAACTGCGGCATCTGCCGGAAGAAGAAGGTCAGCAAAAGCGTGCGGATATGCGCGCCGTCCACGTCAGCGTCGGTCATGATGACGACCTTGTGGTAACGCAGTTTGCCGATGTCGAACTCATCCCGGCCAATGCCGGTGCCAAGTGCCGTGATCAGGGTGCCGATCTCCTGGCTGCCCAGCATCCGGTCGAACCGCGCACGCTCCACGTTCAGGATTTTCCCGCGCAGAGGAAGAACGGCTTGGTTGGCACGGCTGCGGCCCTGCTTGGCAGACCCCCCGGCAGAGTCACCTTCGACCAGGAACAGTTCCGATTTCGCGGGGTCGCGTTCCTGACAATCGGCCAGTTTGCCGGGCAGACTGGCCACATCCAGCGCAGTCTTGCGGCGTGTCAACTCGCGCGCCTTGCGGGCCGCTTCTCGCGCCAGCGCCGCCTCGACGATCTTGCCAACGATGATCTTTGCAGGGCCGGGGTTTTCCTCGAACCATTCGTTCAGCTTTTCGTTGACCAGGTTTTCGACTGCGGGGCGAACTTCGCTGGAAACCAGCTTGTCCTTGGTCTGGCTAGAGAATTTCGGGTCCGGCACCTTGACGGACAACACGCAGGTCAGACCTTCGCGCGCGTCGTCGCCGGTGAAATCAACTTTTTCACGCTTGGCAATGCCAGAGGTCTGGGCATAGCCAGTGATCGTCCGCGTCAGCGCGCCGCGGAATCCGGCCAGATGGGTGCCGCCATCGCGCTGCGGAATGTTGTTTGTGAACGGCAGTACGGTTTCGTGGTAGCTGTCGTTCCACCACATGGCGACCTCTACCCCGATGCCGTTCTTTTCACCGACCATATAGATCGGTTCAGGCATCACGGCTTGTTTGGAGCGGTCAAGGAATTTGACAAATTCGCGCACGCCACCGTCATAGAACAGCTCGACCCGCTGTGGTTCGGCGTGACGTTCATCCTCCAGAATGATGCGAACGCCAGAGTTCAGGAAGGCCAGTTCGCGCAGTCGGTTTTCCAGCGTCTTGAAGCTGTAGTCGAGGTTCGAGAACGTGCCGTCCGGGCGGTTGATCTTGGCGCTGGCCAGAAACCGTACACGGGTGCCACGCTGACCCGGTGCCGGACCGACCTCATGCACATGCACCACGCATTCGCCATCCTCGAACCGGGCGTTATACTCGGTATCATTGCGCCAGACGGTCAGTTCCAGCCATTCCGACAGCGCGTTGACCACCGAAACGCCCACGCCATGCAGGCCGCCAGAGACCTTGTAGGCATTGCCGCTGTCATCGGTGTTGTTGAATTTGCCGCCAGCGTGCAACTGGGTCATGATGACCTCTGCCGCCGAAACGCCTTCTTCCTGGTGGATGTCAACCGGAATGCCGCGGCCGTTGTCGCGCACCGAAACGCTGTCGTCGGCATGGATGATCACGACCACTTCGGTGGCGTGACCTGCCAAGGCCTCGTCGATGCCGTTATCGACGACTTCGTAGACCATGTGATGCAGGCCCGACCCGTCATCCGTGTCGCCGATATACATGCCGGGGCGTTTGCGAACCGCCTCCAACCCCTTGAGAACCTTGATGGAATCGGCGCCGTATTCGGCGGGCTTCGTGGGCGCGCTGGCCATGCGTAGGGAACCCTTGATATTGCCCGCGACTTATAGCGGTTGGGGCGTGGAATGTCACCCCTTCGACACAAGATTTGGGGTCACAGGAAGGGGATTACTGCCGCCACGCAAAGCAGCAGGCAGCCAGAGATGACGTTCAGCCGACGCATGCTTTGCGGGCTGGACAGCAACTGTCGGGCGCGGTCCAGAAACAGCGAAAGGCCAAGGTTGCCCAGCATCGGCACAAAGGCCGAAATCGCAATGATCGCCGTGATGTCGAGGCCGGTCAGCTTGCCCAGATCGAAAAATCCGGGCAGCGCGCCCATGTAGAACAGGATAGCCTTGGGGTTGCCGATCACCGCCGCAACGCCAACCGAAAACCCGGCCCAAAGGCCAGGCTTTGTCAGGCGGCTGTCTGCGCTCAATGTCGCCGCTGGCTTGCGGATCAACAAGATGCCCATGATCAGGAAGACCACGGCGGCCACCCAACGCAGCAGGCTGAGAAAATCGCCATAGACGCTTTCGATCCAGCCAAGCCCCAAGACGGCGGCCAGCGGCCAGACAAGATCACCGAGCGCCACGCCAACTGCCAGCGGCCAGGCGGCGCGGAAGCCGCCAGACAGGGCGCGCGCGGTCAGGGCAACCCAGACCGGCCCCGGAACCGCCCACAGGCCCGCCATACCAAGCGCGTAAAGGCCAAGTTGTTGCAGGGTGACGGTCACGATGCGTCCTTTGGCAAGGTCAGGCTGCCATCATCGGCCAGGGGCCAGAACGGGTTCATTGCGACCTCCCACACATGGCCCCACGGGTCGGCCCAATATCCGGAATAGCCACCCCAGAACACCTTTTGCGGCGGCTTGAGGGCGGTTGCTCCAGCCGCCATTGCGGCATCATAGGCGGCATCAACCTCTGCCTCGGTTGCGAAATTCTGGGCCAATGTGGCTGCGCCCGTTCCTAAAACGGCATTTGGCCGTCCCTGATCTGCGGCCAGATCGGCCAGCCCGAACAGGGCCAGAACTGCGCCATGCATCTGATAGAAGGCAACGCCCTCTTGTCCCTTGCCATGCTGTTGCCAGCCCAAGGTGGCATAAAAGGCTTTTGCTGCGGGCAGGTCGCCTACGCCAAGAGTGATCAGGGTCACGCGTTGCGGTGTCATGATGAAATCCTTGATATACCGTCAATATCTTCAACCGAAATGGTCTGCGCCCGGTCCTCCAGCGCCTGAAACAACCCGGCTTCAGTGCCGGTCATAAGCGCCTGGGCACCAAGGGCGCAGATCTCGTCATATAGCGCGGCGCGGCGGTCAGCGTCGAGATGGGCTGCAACCTCATCCAGCAGCAGAACGGGGGCCTTGCCCAGATCAGCCGCCAGCGCGCGGGCATTTGCAAGGATCAGGCTGATCAGCAGGGCCTTTTGCTCTCCGGTGGAACATTGGTCGGCGGGAATGCCTTTGCTGGCGTAAACGGCGCGCAGGTCACTGCGGTGCGGACCGGCCAGGGTGCGCCCGGCAGCCATGTCGCGCCGGCGCGTTTCGGCCCAGATTGCGGGCAAGGTGGCGGGGTCCGGGTCATCGGCACCTTCCGGCCCCGACAACGCCAGATCGGCGCGCGGAAAGCGGCTTTCGGCGTTGGTCTGCGCCTGTGACAAACGTCTCAGTGTGGCGCGGCGATTGCTGATGATCATGGCGGCAGTCTCGGCCATCTGGCCTTCGAGCACGGTATACCAGCGGGAGTCTGCAACCTCTTCCTTGAGCAGACGGTTGCGTTCGCGCATGGCC
>CALRKX020000302.1:0-4049 GCA_943368305.1 Erythrobacter sanguineus | reverse complement strand
GGAAAACGCCTGCATGTAAAGCTGCATGTTCGGCCGGTCATGCCCTGGCCGCGTGCGGAAAAATCCGCCGCCATGGTTGATCGATTTGGACAAGGGCCCGCCGCCCGTCAGGAAATACTGCAGCCCGACAAAGGCCTTGCCCCACCATGGCCGCAGGATGCCGTTATAGGTCGGCACCTTCATGCGCCAAGTATAGTTCAGCCCGTGATGGTCGGTGTAATGCGCGCCGACATTGGCATTTTCGCGCAGAACCGGAATGCCAAGGCGCTGCAACAGCCCGCCCTCGCCCACGCCCGATACCTGCAACAACTGCGGCGAGCCGATGGCACCCGCCGACAGGATCACCTCGGCCTTCGCGCGCAAAATCTTGCGCTGACCATCGTGCAGATACTCGACACCCACGGCGCGCGCGCCTTCAAACACCACCCGCAGCACCTGCGCCTGGGTGATCACCCGCAGGTTTGGCCGCCGCATCGCCGGATGCAGAAACGCCCGCGCCGCCGAATTGCGACGGCGGCCCTTGATCGTCATCTGATAGGTGCCGGCACCTTCCTGCGTTGCACCGTTGAAATCGGGGTTATATGGCAGGCCCGCCTCGCCACAGGCGGCAATGTAATCTTCGACCAGCCAGTGCAGCCCCTTGCGGTTCTTGCTGACAAACAGCGGCCCGCCCTGCCCGCGCCAGTCATCGGCACCGGCCTCGTTGTCCTCCATCGCCTTGTAGGCGGCCAGCACCTCGTCCCAGCCCCAGCCGGGGTTGCCCGCGGCCTGCCAGTCATCAAAATCAACCTTCTGGCCGCGGATATAGACCATGGCGTTGATCGAGGACGAGCCGCCCAGAATCTTGCCACGCGGAATATGATCTTGTTGGCCCGCCAGACCGGGATCAGGTTGGGTTTTGTAAAGCCAGTTCACCGCGGGGTTGTAGAACAACTTGCCGTAACCCAAGGGAAGCTGGACATAAAACCGATAATCGGTTCCACCTGCCTCCAGCACGGTAACACGGTGTTTGCCGGATTCTGTCAAGCGGCTGGCCAGAACACAGCCAGCCGAGCCCGCGCCCACGATGATGTAATCGGTCTCGTCGCTCATCTTGCGCCCCAGTTTGATCACGGCAAACTAGACGGTCAGGCGCGCGGGGCCTGCAAGATTTCCGACAGCAAATGTCGCCTTTTCATTGCCGGGCGGGCGGTAAGGACACCGGACCGCCCGCAGCAAGCCAGCCGGAAAACCCGTCCCGCAGATGCGCCGCCTGAAACCCCATGTCCTGCAAGGTGGCCACCGCCAGCGCCGAGCGCCAGCCAGAGGCACAGTGAAAGATGAACCGCCGGTCCTGTGCGAAGACATCCTTGAAATAGGGGCTATCGGGGTCAACCCAAAATTCCAGCATGCCGCGCGGGCAGTGAAAATTGCCAGGGATCATTCCCAGCCGCTCCCGCTCTCGCGGGTCGCGAAGATCGACGAACAGAATCGATGGGTCATTCAGCAGGGCAATCGCTTCGGCGGTTTCAACCTCTGCAATCCGGGCGCGGGCTGCGGCCACCATATCGGCCGCAGTCAGTTTCAGTCGGGCCATCGCATCCTCCGCTTTTCGCAAAGGCAAGACCGAAGGCCCCGGCGAGTCAACGCCCCTTCCAGACCGGATCGCGCTTTTCGGCAAAGGCCTTGGCGCCTTCCAACTGATCCTCGGATGAATAAAGCCGGTCCACCGTGGGCAAAAGGCGTTTGGAGACCCGGTTCAGCGCATCCTGAAAGCGCATGTTCTCGGCCTCGCGCACCACCTCCTTGATGGCGGCGTAAACCAGCGGCGGGCCAGATTCCAACAGCCGGGCCAGCGCCCAGGTTTTCTCCATCAGGTCTTCCGGTGCGCAGACCTCCTTGATCAGCCCCCAGCGGAACGCCTCTTCGGCATCAAACCAGCGCCCGGTCAGCAAGAGGTCCATGGCGACATGATAGGGAATGCGCTTTGGCAGCTTGATGCTGGCGGCATCGGCCACGGTGCCAGAGCGGATTTCGGGCAGGGCAAAGGTGGCATTGGTCGAACACAGGATCAGATCGGCGGAAATCGCCAGCTCAAGCCCGCCGCCACAGCAGATGCCCTGCACGGCAGCAATCACCGGCTTGTTCAGGTTCGGCAACTCCTGCAAGCCGCCAAAGCCGCCCACCCCATAATCGCCATCAACGGCATCGCCTTCGGCTGCCGCCTTCAAGTCCCAGCCGGGGCAAAAGAATTTCTCGCCCGCTGCGCGCAGGATGCAAACCCGAAGCGAGTCGTCATCACGGAAATCGCGGAATACCAGACCCATGACCTTGCTGGTTTTCAGGCTGATCGCATTGGCCTTGGGGCTATCCAGCGTCACTTCAAGAATGGCGCCTTCGCGGCGGGTTTTCACCGGACCTTCGGTTCGCATTTGCATGGCCATGTCACACCTTCCTGATCAGGGCATCCACCGCCACGGCACCGGATTGGCGCGCAAGGATGGGATTGATTTCGATTTCTTCCAAGGAGTCATCGTCCAGCATCCGGGCGCCCAGACGCAGGGCAATATCAGCCACCGCTGTCATGTCGGCCTTGGGCCGGCCGCGATAACCGTCCAGCAGCGGCCACAGCCGCAGACCGCGCATCGCGCCCAGAATTTGATCTCTGGTGGCGGGCAGAACCAGCGTGACGGTATCGGCCAGCACCTCGGCCGTAACCCCGCCCATGCCAAGCGTCAGCGTTACGCCATAGACCGGGTCACGGCGCAGGCCCAACAGGATTTCGCCAGCGATGCCGGTCACCATTTCTTCGGCCAGATAGCCGGCAGCACCGGGCATTTCGGCCTGCCCCTCCAGCGTCACCAGCCCCAGCCGCACAGCGCCCGCCTCGGTCTTGTGGGCAAACCCCAGACCCTTCAGCGCAATCGGCGCGGTCAGTCCCTTGGCCTTTTCCTGAACCTCGGTCAGCGTTTCCCCCGTCACTGCGCGCGGCACTGGCACGCCCTCATCTGCCAGCAGCGCCTTGCCCTCCGCCTCACTCAGCATCCGGGTTTCACGGGGCGGCAAGGCACGCGCAGGCCGCCAGCCATCCGTGCCCGGCACGGTCTGCGCCGCCTTGATCGCGGCAAGGGCAGTTTCCAGCCCCATCAGCGTGCAAACACCCTGCTCCATCAGCGCCGCCGCCCGCGCCTCACCAAAGTTTTCCGCCATCGAGGCGACGGGCAAGGCAATCTTGCCGGTGGTCTTTTGCGCCGCAACTATGGCGTCAAAGGCGGGCTGATAGCCCGAGGGGTCGCAGCGGTCAGGGCGCGGGCTGTCGATGATGTAGATGCCCGCGTCATAGGCGTCGAGCATCGCGGTGAAAACCTCGGTCGTCTTTGGTCCATCCCCCCAGATGAAAGTATGGTAATCCAACGGGTTGGAGATCGTGGGAATTTCACCCAGCACCGCAAACAGCCGGTCATGCGTGGCCTGCGGTACCGGCGGGAATTCGATGCCGAAAGGCGCGGCAAGGTCCGCCACCAACCCCGCCTCACCACCCGAACAGGACAGCGAGCAGATGCGCCGCCCCAGCCCCGGCCCATGAACATGCAGGATCTTCAGCGTCTCGATCAACTCGCTGGGGGTGTTGACCTCGGCCACGCCGATCTGACGCAGGAAAGCCGATGACGCCGCCCCCCCACCAGCCAGCGAGGCGGTATGACTGGCCGCCGCCGTGCGGGAAAGCTCGGTCTTGCCCGATTTGATCGCCACAATCCCCTTGCCCATCGCGCGGGCCTTTTCGGCCAAGGCGGCAAAGGCGGGGGCATCATCAATCCCCTCGATATAAAGCCCCACGGCCGTCACGCGCGGATCGTCCAGCAGGGCCCCGGTCAGGTCGGCCAGCCCGACCACAGCGGCATTGCCCAGACAGGCGACATAGGCCACCGGCAGGGCGCGTTGCTGCATCCCCATGTTGATCACGATGTTCGACGACTGGCTGACCAGCGCAACCCCCTTTGGCACGCGAACGCCGCCATGCTGGTCGGGCCACAGCAGCGCCCCGTCCAGATAGTTGATCACACCATAGC
>CALRKX020000301.1:0-4061 GCA_943368305.1 Erythrobacter sanguineus | reverse complement strand
ATCGGCATAGGCCTGCCCGGTGGTCAGATCGTGACGAGAGGCGATCTTGTAGGCGGTTTTGGGCGATCCGTCGCGCATCATCTTGCGCGCCAGCAGGGCGCGGCGTTCGGCCCAGGCGTCGGGGCGGCCAAGGTGTTGGGCGCTGTCGCTGCGCTGCACGATCAACTCTGTCGCGCCATCATACAGGTCGCGCTTCATCCGCCAGATGAAACGGTCATAGGCCAGACCGGCATCGGTCTGCATCGGGGCGGGAACCTTGGCGATCAGCCCGTTCACGCCGTCGGCCCCCTGTTCCAGCGCGATCCGCGCCGCCGCCAGGCTGCGGAAATCGGGGCCGACACGCGGCAACATGCGCTGCGCCTCGGCCAGACGGCCGCCATCCCACAGAATGTTGTCCAGCCGCGCCTCATGCGCGACAGACAGGGCGTCACCCTGCAAGGCCATCAGCGCCGCCTCGTCCGCGGCGTCGAATTTCAGACCCACCCAGGCATCAAACGCCGTCTGTTCGGCCTGTGCGGGCTGGCCCGCCTGCATCAGCGCCTGCACCAAGGCAACGGCACCCTTGCCGGTCTTGGGGGCGGTCTTGCCGAAATAGGCGATAACGCGGGCCGGGTCGGTGGACCTTGACGCCGCCTCCTCGCCCTTTTCCTTCAGCAGCGCCAGACCGGGCCAATCGGCCCGCCGCGCCAGAAACTCCTCATAATCCCCTAGCCGCCCCTCGCCCGCGCGCAGCCATTGCCAGCGCAGGATGTCGCCGCCAATCGTGCCCGCGCTGGGCACATCGGCCAACAGCCGGTCCCAGTCCTGCCCCGCCGCCGCCTGCAACCCGTCTTTCAGGCTGCCCAACTCATCCGCCAGGGCGGGCAGGGGGGCGGTCAGCAGGCCAAGGCACAAAAGAGGGACGCCGATGATTTTTGTTGTTCTGCTCATGGCGACAATCCTGCCCCAGCGGGCTGGAACGGGCAAGCCACAAGCCTGTTAGCGCCGCGCCATACCGTGCTTGGCAATACCGCGCGTCTCCGCTAGTCAGGGCACGTTTGCAGCGGGCGAGTCTGCCCATATCTCAAGGAGACGCGTGTCATGTTCAAGGGATCCCTTCCAGCCCTGATCACGCCGTTCAAGAACGGCGCTGTGGACTTTGACACGCTGAAAAAACTTGTCGAATGGCATATTGCCCAAGGCAGCCACGGCCTTGTGCCGGTCGGCACCACCGGCGAAAGCCCGACGCTCAGCCATGAAGAGCATGGCGCGGTGATCGCAGCGGTGGTTGCCGCCGCCGCTGGCCGCGTGCCGGTGATCGCGGGGGCAGGGTCCAACGCGACCGCCGAGGGGATCGAACTGATCCGCCACGCCGAAAAGGTTGGTGCCAATGCCGCGCTGGTGGTGACGCCCTATTACAACCGGCCCACCCAGGCCGGGCTGATCGCGCATTTCACCGCCGTGCATGATGCGTCGTCGTTGCCGATCATCATCTACAACATCCCCGCCCGTTCGGTGGTGGACATGCTGCCTGCAACCATGGGCGAACTGGCGAAGCTGCCGCGCATCGTCGGCGTCAAGGACGCCACCGCCAATCTTGCCCGCCCCTCGCAGCAGCGCATCACCTGCGGGCCGGATTTCATCCAGTTGTCGGGTGAGGATGCAACGGCCCTTGGCTTCAACGCCCATGGCGGCGTGGGCTGCATCTCGGTCACCGCCAACGTGGCGCCCAAGCTCTGCGCCGAGTTTCAAGAGGCGACGCTGCGCGGCGATTACGCGGCGGCACTTGCCTATCAGGACCGCCTGATGCCACTGCACGAAGCGATCTTTATTGAGCCCGGCCTTGTGGGGGCGAAATACGCGCTGTCGGTTCTGGGCCTGTGTTCCGAAGAGGTGCGCCTGCCGCTGGTCGGCCTGACCGATGGCACCAAAGACAAGATCAAGGCGGCCATGCGCCATGCCGGCCTGATCTGACTTGCCTGATCTCTCCGGGCGGGCATCAGGCCCGCCCGCCCCTTTCCGGCGGATCACATGACCCCGAACCAACGCGGTAGCCTGTTCATGACCATTTCCATGGCGGGCTTTGCCGTGGAAGACAGCTTCATCAAGGCTGCCGCCGTTAGCGTGCCCTTGGGCCAGATTCTGATCTTCATGGGGCTGGCGGGGATTGCGTGGTTTTCCGCCACCGCGCTGCGGGCTGGTGATGCCCCGGTGCCGCGCGCGGCATGGTCGAAAACCATGGCGGTCCGGTCGATGTTCGAGGTCGCAGGGCGGCTGTTCTATGCGCTGGCACTGGCGCTGATTCCGATCTCGGTCGCCTCGGCGATCTTGCAGGCGACGCCTTTGGTGGTGGTGCTGGGGGCGGCGGTGCTGTTTGGCGAACGGGTCGGTCTGGCCCGCTGGTTCGCCATTCTGCTGGGATTTGTTGGTGTGCTGGTCATCCTGCGCCCCGGCCTTTCGGGGTTTGACGCGCAATCCCTGCTGGCCCTTGCGGGGATGATGGGCTTTGCCGGGCGCGATCTGGCGACACGCGCCGCGCCGCCCGCGCTGTCGAATGCGCAGCTTGGGGTGGCCGGCTTTGCCATGCTGGGCATTTCCGGCGTGGTCATTCTGGTGGCCGAGGGCAATGCTGCGCTGCCTGCCACCCATGGCTGGCTGCTGATGTGCGGGGCAGCGGCCTTTGGCATCTTTGGCTATGCCTGCCTGACATCGGCGATGCGGATGGGCGATGTGTCGGCGGTGACGCCGTTCCGTTATACCCGGCTGGTCTTTGCCATGATCATCGGCGCGCTGGTGTTCCATGAACACCCCGACCTGCCTACGCTGACCGGCGCGGGCATCATTGTGGCCTGTGGCCTGTTCATCCTGCTTTCGGGGCGTCGTCGGGCGGTGGCCTGAGCGGCTGCGCCATCCCGCGGTGCTGCCACTGTGCAAGGCGAACCTGGCGCAGCGCCTCGATCAGCAGCGCGGTCAGCAGGCTGAAATGCAAAAAGCCGTTTGCCGCCGCCATGCCCGCCAGAATACGCCAGGCATGGGGCAGCACCCCATCGCCAAGGCCCAGCGTGGTAAAGGCCACCAGCGCAAAATACAGCGCCTCTTCCAATGTGGCGAACCCTTCCAGATACCAGAAGGCAATCGCCCAGACCCAGACGGCCACGGTAATCACCGCCAGAATCGCCACTGACACCCCGGCCAGCAACAAGACCAGCTTGGGCCGGTGCGGCGGGCGCAACAGCCAAGGATGCAGCCGCAGGAAGGCCAGCTCCATCACCATGGCCGCGATGGCGGCGATGGTGATATTGGTTACCAGAAGGCAGGTGCCCACCAGGATTTGCAGGAACATTCCACCCTCCGGCTGGACTCCGCGCCGCCCCTCGCCTATCTCACGGCGATCATGGTGGCCAAATCCGATCCCAATTCCAAACTCATCGCCGAAAACCGGCGCGCCCGCTTCGATTACCATATCGAAAGCGATCTGGAAGCGGGCATCATGCTGTTGGGTTCCGAAGTCAAATCGCTGCGCCGCGGCGGGTCGAACATCGCCGACAGCTACGCCAGCGTAGAGGGTGGCGAGCTGTGGCTGATCAACGGCTATATCGCGCCTTATGCCGAGGCCAAGACCTGGGGCCATGACGAACGCCGCCGCCGCAAGCTGTTGGTGTCGCGCAAGGAGCTGGCGCGCCTGTGGTCGGCCACTGCCCGCGAAGGCATGACCATCGTGCCCCTGAGGCTGTATTTCAATGAACGCGGTATCGTGAAGTTGAAACTGGGCGTGGCCAAGGGCAAGAAGCTGTCCGACAAGCGCGAAACATCGGCCAAGCGCGATTGGGACCGCCAGAAATCCCGTCTGCTCAAGCAGGGCGCGCAGGGTTGACAACAGAACTGTTGCCGTAACGGTGACAATTTGCCACAGTTTCCCCTATCCGGACCGCCGTAAACGCGGAAAACAAGGCCGGATGGGCCGTCCTGTGCGGCGGACCCATGGGAAAGAGGGACGAGTTTATGGAACTTATCATCCAACTGATCGCCGGTGCGCTGGGTGGCAACGCCGCAGGCGCCGTGCTGAAGAACCAAAGCATGGG
>CALRKX020000300.1:0-4067 GCA_943368305.1 Erythrobacter sanguineus | reverse complement strand
CGCAGCCTCTGACGGTCTTAACCATGTGATTTTCCGTTATTTCAACGTGGCGGGGGCCGACCCGGATGCCGAGGTAGGAGAGTTTCATCAGCCGGAAACGCACCTCATTCCCCTGGTGCTGGATGCTGTGGCGGGCCGGCGCGCGGCGCTGACGGTGCATGGTACCGATTACCCCACGCGCGACGGCACTGCCCTGCGCGACTACGTCCATGTGATGGATTTGGTCGAGGCGCATGTCGCGGGCCTGCGCTGGTTGCAGGCGGGCAAGGGCAACCGGGTGTTCTGCCTAGGCACCGGCGCCGGATTTACCGTGCGCGAGGTTATTGCGGCGGCCGTGGCGGTGACGGGCAAGCCGGTGCCGATCAGCGATGGTCCGCGCCGGGCGGGCGATGCTGTGGCGTTGGTTTCTGGCAGCGCGCGGGCCATGGCCGAACTGGGGTGGGAGCCGAAACGGTCCACCATGGCGCAGATGATCGAGGATGCCGCGCGCTGGCATCGCGGCAACGGGTACGGTGCCTGAATGGCGGCGGCCATCGCGGTTCTGATGGCCACCTATGACGGGGCCGCCCATCTGGTGGCGCAACTGGACAGTATTGCAGGGCAGACCCTGCCGCCGCGCTGGCTGGTGGTCAGCGATGACGGCTCGGTTGATGCCACGCTGGCGATTGTGGCCGGTTTTGCTGCGCAGCATGCGGATATTGCGGTGACGGTGCTGCGCGGGCCACTCCGAGGGGCGGCGGCGAATTTTCTGCATCTGTTGGCCCATGTGCCAGAGGGGGCCGAATTTGCGGCCCTGTCGGATCAGGATGATGTGTGGCTGCCGGGCAAGCTGGCCGACGGGGTGGCGCTGCTGGGGGATTCGAATCTACCCGCGTTGCTAGGGGCCAGAACGCTCGTCTGTGACGGGAATTTGCGCGGCGCGCACCCGTCACCGTTGTGGCGGCGTCCGTTCGGCTTTGGCCATGCGCTGGTGCAAAGTTTCGCAGGTGGAAACACAATGATGCTGAACCGGGCCGCAATCCGGCTTGCTGCCGAGGCGGCGGCCGAGGCGGGGCAGGTGGTGATGCATGACTGGTGGCTGTATCAGATTGTCTCTGGCGCGGGAGGGCGGGTGGTGTTTGATTCACGCCCCCAGCTTTGTTATCGCCAGCATGGTGCGAACCAGATTGGTGCCAACCGGGGGCCAATGGCCAAGCTGCATCGCCTGCGGGCGCTGCTGCGCGGTGATTTCCGGCGTTGGAACGGCATCAATCTGCGGGCGCTGGCGGCGTCGGCCCATCGGTTGACGCCTGAAAACCGGGCGGTTTTGCATGGCTTTGCGCAGTTGCGCGACCTGCCGCTGTGGCCAAGGATTGCGCAGTTTCGCCGGTTGGGCCTGTATCGGCAGGGGCCTGCGGGCACGGTCTCGCTTTGGTTGGCGGTGGCGTTGGGCCGCCTGTAGGGTGGGCTGTCGTGGACTTGCCGCAGTTGCATTGTTAAAGTCGCGCCAAATTTCGTGCCTTGGAGAGTTGTCTTGCAAATTGACGAAACCGCCCTGCCCGGAGTGGTCGTTCTGACCCCGCGCCGTTTTGGTGATGACCGTGGTTTTTTCAGCGAGGTCTGGAACCGCGAGGTGTTGAAAGCGCGCGGCATCGACATTGATTTCGTGCAGGACAACCATTCGCTGTCGCGGCAGGTCGGCACGGTGCGCGGGCTGCATTACCAGTCGCCCCCCCATGCGCAGGACAAGCTGGTGCGCTGTGGCGCGGGCGCGGTGCTGGATGTGGCGGTGGATGCGCGGGTGGGTTCGCCCAGCTATGGCAAGTGGGTGGCGGTGGAGCTGTCGGCGGCCAATGGCAAGCAACTGCTGATCCCCAAGGGGTTCCTGCACGGCTTTGCCACGCTGCTGCCCGACAGTGAGTTGCTGTACAAATGCTCTGACGTTTATGCCCCGGCCTGCGATGGCGCGGTGCATTTCGCCGACCCCGATCTGGCCATTGACTGGGGCCTTGACCCGGCACAGGCGGTTCTGTCCGACAAGGACCGCGCGGCGCAAGCGTTCCGCGATTTCAAATCTCCGTTCACATACGAAGGCTAAGGCGATGAAACTTCTGGTTACCGGGGGCGCGGGGTTCATCGGCTCGGCAGTGGTGCGGTTGGCGGTTTCGCGCGGGCATGAGGTGGTGAACCTGGATGCTCTGACCTATGCGGCGTGCCTAGACAATGTGGCCTCGGTGGCGGGGTCGAACCTGTACAGTTTTGAACAGGCCGATATTCGCAACCGCGCGGCGCTGGACCGGATTTTCGCCACTCACCGTCCCGATGCCGTGATGCACCTTGCGGCGGAAAGCCATGTCGATCGCAGCATCGACGGGCCTTCGGATTTCATCGAGACCAACATCACCGGCACCTTCAACATGCTGGAGGCGGCGCGGACCTATTGGGTGGCGCAGGGCAAACCGGCGGCGTTCCGGTTTCACCATATTTCCACCGATGAGGTGTTTGGCAGTCTGGGCGCCGAGGGGCAGTTTACCGAGGACACGCCTTACGACCCGCGCAGCCCCTATTCGGCCAGCAAGGCGGCCAGCGACCATCTGGTGCGGGCCTGGGCGGAAACCTATGGCTTGCCGGTGGTTCTGACCAATTGTTCCAACAATTACGGGCCCTTCCACTTTCCGGAAAAGCTGATTCCGGTGGTGATCCTGAACGCGCTGCATGGCCGGCCGATTCCGGTTTACGGCAAGGGCGAGAATGTGCGCGACTGGCTTTATGTCGAAGACCACGCCGATGCGCTGCTGCTGGTGGTGGAAAAGGGCGTGGTGGGTCGCAGCTATAATATCGGCGGCGAGAATGAGCGGCGCAATATTGATCTGGTGCGGACGATCTGCGCGATTCTGGATGCCAAGCGGCCCAAGGCGACGCCTTATGCCGACCAGATCACCTTTGTCACCGACCGGCCCGGCCATGATGCGCGCTATGCGATTGATCCGGCCCGTATCCGCGACGAACTGGGCTGGCGCCCCTCTGTCACCGTGGAACAGGGGCTGGAACGCACGGTGCAATGGTATCTCGACCATGAGGCCTGGTGGCAGCCCCTGCTGAGCCGTGCCGGTGTGGGCCAGCGGCTGGGCAAGGCGTGAGCGACCTGTTCTTCATCGCCAGCAAGACGCTTGGCATGGTGGCCCGTGCCGAGACCTGGATGGTGGTCTGCCTGGCCTTTGCCACCCTCGCCCTATGGCGGGGGCGGTTGCGGGTGGCGCGGGTCTGGGGCCCCGCGGGTTTTGTGCTGGTGGTGGGGCTGACGGTGTTTCCCTTGGGCGATCCGCTGCTCGCGCGGCTGGAGGGGCAGTATCCGGCCAACCCGCCGCTGAAAAAGGTCGATGGCATCATCGTTCTGGGCGGGGCGGAAGACATCGCGCCCTATCGCCGCTGGGGCCAGCCCGCACTGAACGAGGCCGGAGAGCGGGCGCTGGCCGGGGCGGCGCTGGCGCGGGCCTTTCCGGGGGCGAAGCTGATCTATACCGGGGGCACCGCCTCTCTGACCGGGGATGATGTGCCAAGCGATCCTTCGGACATTATGCGGCAGGTCTGGCTGGGATTGGGCGTGCCGGACAGCCAGATCATGACCGAAGGGCTGTCGCGCAACACGTCGGAAAATGCGCGGTTTACCTGGGATATGGTGCAGCCGGGGCCGGGGCAGACCTGGGTTCTGGTCACCTCGGCCTTTCATATGCCACGTTCGATGGAGACATTCAGCCGCGCCGGCTGGACCGGACTGGTGGCCTGGCCGGTTGATTTCCGGTCGGGCGATTCGTGGGGTTGGCGGCTTGATGAACACATCAGCGACCTTGATGTGGCGCTAAAGGAATATCTGGGCCTGGTGGCCTATCGGTGGGCGGGGAAGTGATGCGGCTTTTGGTGTTCGGGAAGACGGGGCAGGTGGCGCAGGAATTGCAGCGGCGGCTGCCTGCGGACGTGACCGCGCGGTTTCTGTCCCGGGCCGAGGCCGATCTGGCAGACCCGACCGCCTGTGCGTCGGCGGTTGCCGCGGCGGATGTTGATGCGGTGATCAACGCCGCTGCCTGGAC
>CALRKX020000299.1:0-4073 GCA_943368305.1 Erythrobacter sanguineus | reverse complement strand
ACACGGCGTTCCTCTGCATGGCCGAACCGTTCCGGTGAAGGCAGAACCAGATTCAACAGCGGATCATCCACGAATTCTGACGGAAACCCCAGACGCCCGGATTCGGCCCGCAAGAGAATGACGTGATCAGCCTCTAGCCCCTTTGCGCCATGGATGGTGCTGAATGTGATGTCCAGTCCGGAAAACCGCTGCGACAGCGCATGCAGACCATGAGGCCTGACGTTTCGATAGCGCCCCAGCAGCATGACCGACCTGCGCCTTCCGTCCGCCTCTGCCTCGGCGGCCAACTGCTGAAGGATACGCCCCAAAGCAGCGGCAGCTTTTGCCTTTCTGGCCCAGACCACACGAATCGCGGCTCCTGCGGCCTTGCCCGCAGGACTAACATCTTTGCGAATCTGATCGGGGTTTTTCAGCACAAAATTGCGGGCGGGTAATGCAATACGGTCCAGACTGCGAAATGTGCGGCCAAGATCTACACACTCATGCACGCCGGGTTGCCCGGCGAAATTTCCACCGAATTCTGCGGGAAAATTCCGCATCAGGTGAATATCAGACCCCGCAAACCGATAGATCGACTGCCAGTCATCCCCAACCGCAAACAGCCGCGCATCGTCGTGCTGGGCTAAAAGCGCCCGCACCAGATCGGCGCGCCCCTTGGAAATATCCTGGAACTCGTCAACCAGTATGTGCCGGTACGGGCTGCGATAGCGGCCATCCCGGGCATAGCGGGTGGCACGGGTAATCATGTCTTCAAAGTCGATGCGATCACCCAATTTCTGCTGATAGGCCGCGAAAACCCGTTGAAAAATGTGCAGGAAGGCCAGGTTTCGATCCGGGGAGGCAAGTTTCGGCAGACGAGCCTGGCAATCGCTTATTGTAAGGCCAGAGCTTTTGAAATGCCGCAGAAAGGTAGCAAGCACTTGGGTGAAGCTGTCAACCTGCCCCAGTTTGGACAGGCTATCCAGCGCCTGCTCTGCGGCTATGGGCTGCAAAGAGACATGTGGCTTCAGCTTTTCGGCCAAGGACAGCGTCAGGCACCCCTCAAGCTTTTCATAGCTGAAGGTTTCTATCAATATGGTGCCGTGATCGGCATGAACCTTGCGCTTCCACTCCATCCCGGCAAGATAATTTTCCCGGTCAATATATGGCGCGGTGATCAAACGCTCTTGTCCAGAGGAATCCCGCTCTTTTCGAACACCGAAATGTTCAATGTAAATCCCACTGTCGCGCAATCGGAAATCAGGCGTGTAGCTCTTGTGGCCCGTGTCGGGCAACATATGCTCATAGACCGGTTCATAATCATAGGCGATGCCGTTCAGGCATAACCAGTTTGCAATCTCCAACTCTTCAAAGCTGCGCACTTTTTCACCTCGCATCGTGCGCAATTCATGCTCTTTGACATAGGCGTTATAGTCACGGCGGGTCTTGAAATCCCACTCGCTGCGATAGGGCCAGAAAAACTCTGCGAACCAGCGCAAGATCAACCTGCCGGTTTCACCCGCTGCGGCAACCTGGGCCTTCAGGATTTCGCGCAACAGCGTGTTGAACTGGCCGTCATCGCTTGCATGAGCTGCAAGGGCCGGGGCTGTGCCCTCGACTTGAGCCAGAATGCCATAGGCCAGGGCATGAAATGTCTTGGCCGCAACATCGTAGCCTGCACGGGTCTTGATCCGGCGTGACATCTCGCCTGCGGCATCCTTGGCAAAAGCCATCAGCAAGATTTCGTCCGGCCCTCTCAAGCCCTGCTGTATCAGATATGCCGCCTTGGCAGTGATGACGCTGGTCTTGCCGGAACCGGCACTTGCCAGAACCAGCGTGGCATCTTCGTCAACGACGATAGCGCGGCGCTGCTCTGTGGTTAGCGGCATGGTTTCGATGCGGTCGAAGAAATCGGTCATTGTGACAAGCTGCCCGGAGACAAAACTTTCGATCGCCATTTGCCGCAATGCGATGGGGTCACGCTTGAACTTTGCGAGCAGAGTCAGCTTTTCCGACAGACTTGCATCCAATCCATCGGCCGGCGGTGTTTCGGGAAGCCGTTCAAGCAGCTCGGTAACCTCATCAAGAAAGGGCTGAACCAGGCACGCTGCCGGATAACGGCGCGGCGTCATCAGCCTGGTGACAACTTCGGCAAGGCGGATGATTTCGGGCCTGTGGGTATCGAAGCCACGCAGAGCGTGCTCTTTCCACGCCAGATTGGCCGCAGCGACGAAGGCCGCAGCCTGAAGGTGTGGCAGACCCTTTACTTGCTGCATCGCATCCGCGCGCAAAGATATCAGGACGGCGGAGAAGTATCTTCCCCTTCGCAACTCAAGCGGGCCAGCAAGCTGATCAAAAGAGATGTCGCGTGACGATTTCGATTGCAGCACGAGACCGCCCGCAAGCAATTGCAGTCCGTTGTGACGATTGCCCAAAAGGGCCAATATTTCGCCAAACAGACCAGTCCTGCCAACCTGCATAATACCCCCGACCAAAAACGCCGAACCAGCCAAGTGGCTGATTGTATATTCACTTCAACCATAGGCGGAAGGGTTTGCCAGGGTTGCGGCACCCACGCTACCGCGCATCCTCTCATCCCCGTCCGTTCGGAGAAGAATATTCCAAAACCGGCCTCAAGATCGGTGTGGATTCTCCTTTGCAATACTCGACCTTATCTGTCGATATTATTGGAATACGGCAACCAAAGCTGGAGAGGAGAAACCCATGCCCTTCGCCCCACGTTCCAACACCCGTGCCGCGACGGACCCCGTCGATGCCACCGGCCTGTCGCACCAGACGCTTTGCGCCGTTCACCTGATCGACCGGCGCACTGGCAGCCTGCATCGCGTGAACGGTCGCCCGCTGCTGATGCTGACGCGAAAACCCCAGGATGCGGTGACAGAGCTGATGGCCGGGCGCGACCCTGCCATTTGGGAAACCCGCATCGAGGCCATCGAGCAGATTGCCCGCAAACGCATTGCCCCTTTTTCCGCCCGCTAGGGCCCCGATACCGGAGACTTCCATGCTGAAAACCCTGCCGCTCAAGCGCCCGGCATTTACCCGAACCGCCCTGGTGGCGTTTGCCCTTGCCGCCAGTACGCTGACCATGCCCCCGGCCGCGCAAGCCGAAACGCTGCTCAACGTCAGCTATGATCCGACACGAGAGTTGTACCGCGACCTTAACGCCGCCTTCTCCGACTGGTGGCTGGCACAAGGAAATCCTGCCGCCACGATCGAGGCCAGCCATGGCGGTTCGGGCGCACAGGCCCGCGCCGTGATTGAGGGGCTGGACGCGCAGGTGGTGACACTGGCGCTTGCCGCCGACATCGACAAGATCGCCAAAGAGGGCAAGCTGCCCGCCGACTGGCAATCGAAACTGCCGCACAACTCATCGCCCTACACCTCAACCATCGTGTTTCTGGTGCGTGAGGGAAATCCCAAGGGCATCAAGGACTGGGGCGATCTGATCGGTGACGGAGTGGAGGTGATCACCCCCAACCCGAAAACCTCGGGCGGTGCGCGCTGGAACTATCTGGCGGCCTGGGCCTGGGCGGAAAAGAACGGCAAAGACCCGCAAGAGTTCGTGAAAGCGCTGTTCACCCATGTTCCGGTTCTGGACAAGGGCGCGCGCGATGCGACCACCACCTTTGCCCAGCGCGGCATCGGTGATGTTCTGCTGGCTTGGGAAAACGAGGCCTATCTGGCCCAAAAGGAACTGGGCGAAGATCAGTTCGACATCGTGGTGCCCTCGGTCTCGGTTCTTGCCGAACCACCAGTGGCCTTGGTGGAAGGCAACATCCATTCCGATGAACAGCGCAAGCTGGCCGAGGCCTATCTGAACTTCCTTTACACCCCCGAAGCGCAGGCGATCATCTTCAAGGATTACTATCGCGGCTGGGATACGTCGAAGGCCGATCCGGCGGATGTGGCACGGTTCCCCAAACTTGATCTGGTGACCATCGCAGACTTTGGCGGCTGGGGTGACGCGCAGAAGAAGCACTTCGCCGATGGCGGCATCTTCGACCAGATCTACACCGCACCGTGAGAACCTTGATGGGCAGACCCCTGATCCACCGCTCCCCCATACCTGGCCT